>JAGXSC010000010.1 GCA_018334075.1 Actinomycetota bacterium | reverse complement strand
AACCGCAAGGTAACCCCGAGACCGGGCCTCATCATCGATCATGAGGCGCACACAGAAAACAACGTAAGGTGCACGCACTGTCATAACAGGATCGCCCACATACAAGACTTCGAGCTTGTCGCCAAAGATCCCACCACAGGTGAGGTAGGCTGGAAGCTCGATGACTGGATGGAAAAGCCAGGGTGCTTTAGGTGCCACAGCCAAGAAGAGGGAGCTGCAGCCACAGGAGCTTGCGCGGCCTGCCATCCGGCCGACTTCGATCTGGTGCCGGCCGATCATAAGGTCGAAAACTTCGTCTCCGAGGTTCACGCCGATCTTGCCATGGAAGAGTACGCTAGGGTAGATGAGGCCAAAGCCAGGATGGAAAGGCTTGAAAAGGCCGATGGCGGCGGGACAACAATCGACATGGCGTCAACTGGCCCAGAAAGGGCATACGCCGCATCAAGCAAGGAAAATGAGTGGTCAGATATCCCTCCAGCCAATCAGATCAACTACTGCTACACCTGCCACGCGCAGAGCTTCTGCAGCGATTGTCATGGCATGGAGATGCCGCATCCCGCAGGCTTCCTTGAGGAGCACGGAGAGCTCGATCCGGCCACCTGCCTTACATGCCATGCTGTTGCAGGTGAGACAGCCGACGAGATGCTATTCTGCAGCGCCTGCCACCATGGACCAGAATCCAACTGGGAGTTTGATCCAGCGGTAGATCTGGACATTCAGCATGCCCAAACTGTTGTCGCCAATGGTGTAGATGGATGCCTTGAAAGATGCCATGACATGCAGTTCTGTCTGGACTGTCACAACAGGGTTGACCCTGTACCGACTTCACACCTTGCGGCGGACTTCTTGCGGAAGCCTGCAGCCGAAATCGGCACACATGCAGAGATGTATAACGCTCAGCCAAGGGCTTGTGAGGTTTGCCATGGCGGAGGAATGATCAACGACAACGAGTTCTGCGTTGACTGCCATGTACTTGACGTCCCGCATGCCCAGGAGTTCAGGCAGTTCCACGTCAAGCAGGGAGTCGAGCAGCGTCAGGCTTGTGTGAATTGCCATACATTCAGGGAGCTTTGTAGCGATTGCCATCACCAGGGAGCCATCGACGGCACTCCATGGGTCAGGGTTCATGATGCGGTCGTCGCTGAGAGTGGCGCTACTGGCTGCCTCGAGAAGTGCCACACTGAGCGGTTCTGTGCGGATTGCCACGTCGCTCAGGGGATAGAGGCTACCCCTTAAAGTCAGCAATAAGTTCTGCGGTAAGCGATGCGGCGCATGTGCGAGGGCTTTTCTCGGCTGGCGTGACCGTGTATCATACCGCTTCGTCGGGATGTGGCTCAGCTTGGTAGAGCGCTGCGTTCGGGACGCAGAGGTCGTGGGTTCGAATCCCGCCATCCCGACCATTTGTGACGAATACTCAAGATCTTGCTTTAGCCAGCCCGCTTTCCAATGTGAAAGGGCTTTTTAGTGCCGGATATTCTTCAATGGATCGGTTTTGGGCTTTGCCATCAGCTGCCTGAGCGTTCTTTCTTCGGAGGAGGCATCCAGGTTCCGGTTTGCGCGCGAGACACCGGAATATACGCTGGTTTTCTGCTCGGATTTCTCCTTTTTCTAGTTTTCCATTGGGGGAAAAGGCCCGCCGGCCTTCCGCCGATGAAGGTCATGCCTTTGCTCGCACTGTTCGTGCTGGTGATGGTTGTCGATGGGGGAACTTCCTACATGATGTTGCGGGAGTCAACCAATGAACTGCGCTTGATAACTGGGCTGACTACGGGATTTGCGCTGGCGGCGCTTGTCTTCCCGCTGATAAATGGACAGCTATGGCGCACATCCACCCCCGGACGAGTATTGGATAGACCTGTCGAAATCGCGGGGTTTGTAGTTGCGGTCCCGGTTGCCTACTTTGCGCTATGGACACTTGCGCCGCTTGCCGGGGTCGTTTACCCATGGCTAATTGCAGGCGCAATAATCTTCACCTTTGCTTCGGTAAATTTGGTTCTGGTGACCCTGATTCCGATATTTGAAAGGAAAGTTGCGAGAGTATCGCAGGCAATTCCGACTATCCTGGCGGCCCTGGGATTTGCCGTGCTGCAACTGTTTTTGGCCTCGAGCGCTCGGATTTGGCTAACCAGGATTGCCGAATCACTGAGCTAGGACAGCCCCAGTAGTAGGCATTGAGGTACTCACGGCCGCCCCGGCGACGCCGCTTCTTACTGGAGTTTGTACGTGACGGAGGTCATTATTTCTCCGGAGTTGCGATCCAAAACCCACGTTCTGCCGTTATCGAGCGATTCGCTTTCAGTGCCCCATGCCTCCAGCACAATCCATACACTCGTGCCATCCACGGTGGCTGCTTCGGCGTAGTAAGGAACAGATCGCGCTTCTTGCGGAAACATCTCTGTCAGCAGATTTGCAAGCTCTGCCTGCTCGGCGCCTTGTTCTCTCAGTGAGATCAAGGCTGAATGCCTTAGCTCGGGCGCTTCTGTTACCGGTGCACCGATAAACGGCGGCCTGGCGATCTCGGCATGGACGTCGCGAGCTTCAACAGAACTCAGCTCTCGGCCCAGATCCTCATAAGTGAAGCCGGCCTCCTCGGCGCAGCCCAAGAGTCCAGTTGCGCCGATAAGCAGCGCAAACAGTAAAACGTATGTGGCGGCCTTCGTTTTCATCGGCATACCCCCTTGGATAGTGCAATATTCACATAGTAACCCATCGAGTTAATGCGTATTCTGTATTTGAGCAGCTTCAAGCCTGTCATCGCATTTGGCAAGGGCGCGTTTGGGAGGTGCAGTGTGCAAAGTATAATTGGTTTTGTGTCCGATTTCGGCCTGGACGACACATGGGTCGGAGTTTGCCATGCTGTTATTTATCGTGCTTGTCCGCATGCAAGAGTCGTTGACCTTGGCCACCAGATTCCGCCGTTTGACATCAGGAAGGGTGCAGCGGTGGCTGCGGCTGGAGTTCATCAGCTCCCGGATGCGATCCATCTTGTGGTGGTTGATCCCGGTGTAGGAGGAGGCCGGAGCGACCTTTGTGTTGTCACAAAGTTTGGCACCAGGCTTGTGGGCCCCGACAACGGAGTACTTTTACCTGCCGCACAACGGGCAGGAGGAGTTCTTGAGGTTTATGCGTTGGATCCGAAGAAGATGGATCACCGGGCACCGCTGGCAACGTTTCACGCCAGAGATGTTTTGGCACCGGCCGCCGCGGCCTTGGCATGTGGCGTGGAGCCAAGATTTCTCGGCACTGCCATCGATCCCGAGTCATTGGCGCCTGCGCCCTTTGGGCCATGCAGAATGGAGGGAGGCGTGCTAACTTGTGAAGTTGTAGATATTGATAGGTTCGGTTCGATTCGCATCAATGCGACTGCGCAAGATATGGAAGCTCATCAACTGCGCCGAGATAAACTTCAGCTTAGTCTGGGGCATTTGACGGTGGATGTTCCCTTTGGGCGGACTTTTTCCGATGTGGAGAAAGGAAAGCCTGTAGCCCTGGTGGACTCTTCCGGCTGGCTGTGCCTGGCGATAAGGAGGGGCAGCGCCGCGGAGAAGTATGGAATCGAGCCCGGGACGGCTGTGCGTATATCGCAGGGCACATAGATTTAGCGTAGCTGGTATGTCTCGATAACGAAAAGGAGAAAAAGTATGCGTTACCCACAAGCGGAAATAGGGGTCTTTGGGGGAAGCGGTTTTTATGAGCTGCTCGATGATCCACAGGAGTTCAAGGTGGATACCCCATTCGGGCCCCCCTCTTCGCCGGTCATGTATGGCCAGATTGGCGGCAGAAGCGTTGCTTTTCTGCCACGTCATGGTAAAGATCACTCTTTGCCGCCCCACATGATCAACTACAGGGCAAATCTTTGGGCCATGAAAGAGCTTGGCGTCTCACAGATAATCGGTCCTAATGCATGTGGCTCACTGCAGTCACATATCGAGCCCGGCCACTTTGTTATCTGCGACCAGTTTGTCGACAGAACCAGCGGAAGGAAAGACACCTTTTTCGATGGGCCCACGACCACTCACGTTTCAGCGGCGGATCCTTACTGCTCGGTGATGCGGGAAGTGGCACTTCGCTCAGCAGGAGAGGTAGGTGTGACCGCGCATCCAACCGGAACCGTGGTCGTGATTCAGGGTCCGAGGTTTTCGACCCGCTCCGAGTCACGCTGGTTTGCGTCGCAGGGCTGGGAGGTCATCAACATGACCCAGTATCCGGAGTGCTACCTCGCGAGGGAGCTTGAGATTTGTTACTGCAACATATCGTTGATCACCGATCACGATGTCGGTGCCGAGGGAGCAAAACCAGTCACGAACGACGAGGTGGTGAGGGTTTTTCTCGAGAACAACGCAAAGGTAAAGGATTTGCTATACAGGATGATTCCGCAGTTGCCCTCGACTAGAGAGTGCTCCTGTGCAAGCGCACTGGATGGCGCGCAGTTCTAGGCGCTGCGGTTGTACGTGTATCCGTTTTCGACGCAGAGGAAAGGTCGCCGTGTTTAATACCCCCTCATTTCGAATGGGGCGCTTGTTTGGCATCCCTATTGAGGTGAATGTTACGTGGCTGGCCATATTCGTGCTGGTCGCGGCATCGTTGTCGTTCAGCTATTTTCCGTCGGCCTTTCCCGATTGGGCACTTGGAGTGAATCTGACCGCCGGAGTGATCACTGCCTTGCTTTTCTTTGCGTCGATTGTTTTTCACGAGATGAGCCACTCACTCGTTGCCAGGGCAGGCGGAATAAAGGTCGATAGGGTGACCCTGTTTCTGTTTGGTGGAGTAGCGCAGATGGAGGAGGACCCATCCACGCCAGGCCGAGAGTTTCTTATGGCGATTGCCGGACCGGCAGCGAGCATCTTCCTAGCGGCGGTCTTCGCATCTGCCGCAGCTGTCATGCATCGGGCAGGCATCTCGGACTACTGGTGGGGTCCCGCGGAGTACCTGGGTATCATCAACGTCGCTATTGCTCTTTTCAACATGCTTCCAGGCTTCCCCTTGGACGGAGGACGCGTATTGCGCGCCCTGCTTTGGAAGATCAAAGGAGACAAGCTCTGGGCTACCCGGTGGGCGAGTAACAGCGGTCAAGTAATAGGCTACGGGCTCGTGGCATTTGCAGTATTTGGAGTTTTGCAGGGCGCGCTGAATATGCTGTGGATGGGGCTTGTGGGCTGGTTCATAGTGGTGCTTGCGGATACCGCTTATCGGCAGCAGCTGGCGCGGAGTACGCTTAATCGCCAAAACGTAGGTTCCCTTGCATCAACAGATGTAATGGTGGTGCCGGGAGATATCACCGTTGAGAGGCTAGTCTTCGATTATTTCGTGGATGGACCTCACACGCGGTATCCAGTGGTTGTAGATGGCGCGGTCGTCGGTCTTGTGACCTTGGATGCGGCAAAGGCCACTCCTCGTGAAGAGTGGAGCCGGATAAACGTGGAGGAGATCACCGCCAAGGACCTGAGCGTGCTGCTGGTCGATGCGGATGAGCACGCTGACAAGCTGCTGGACAGGCTTGGGAGGGGCACCTCCAGTGCGCTTATCGTAAAGAGAGACGGGCACCTTGCAGGAATCGTAACGCGAGCGGACATAATCGCCTACCTGCACCGCACAGGAGTGGATTTATGAGAAGACAGGACCGAAGTTATCGTGTATGCTTGTAACAGCAGTTACTATATCTGTGCTAGAGGCAATTAAGGACAGGCTATGGCCGGGCACACATCAAGCAGCATTCCTGAAGGTGTCATAGAGAGACTTCCTGTTTACCTCAACGCCCTGATGCAGGTTCGTGATGAAGGAAGCGGCACAGTTTCCTCGGCGAAGCTAAGTGAGCTGACCGAGGTAAACTCCGCCCAGATCCGTAGGGATCTTTCGTATTTCGGATCCTTTGGTAGGCGAGGCGTCGGTTACGAAGTGATAATGCTCATCGATAAGATGCAGAACATCCTTGGCTCTGACCATACGCATCGCTTGGCCCTGGTCGGGGCAGGACATCTCGGGTCAGCTATCGCCTCATATAACGGTTTGCGCGCAAGAGGATTCATTGTGTCTGCGATCTTCGACAGCGATCCAGCTAAGATAGGCAATCGTATCGGCGACATCGTGGTGCAGGATGTTTCGACGCTTGCCCGAGCCGCGGAGGCGCAAAAGATCAGAATCGGCATCATTGCGGTTCCGACGACGGCGGCCCAGGAGGTGGCCGACCTAATGAGCGCGGCAGGAATCAGGGTGATCCTGAATTATTCGCCGATGATAGTCAGGGTGGCGGACGGTGTTGTCGTGCATAACACGGATCCTGTGCGTGAGTTGATGCATACGCTGTACTATCTGTCACGTGCCGAAGGTGTAGCGTAAGATTCAACGTGGTGATAGTCTTGAAGCGTGTTGTGTATCATTGGTGAGAATTTGACCGGCATTTGGATAATCGGGAAAGTGTACTACTAGTGTAAGAGGAGCGGAAATGGCGCTTATTCCTGGCTTTGGACCTATGGAACTTGCGGTTGTGCTTGTGATCGTGTTGCTGCTGTTTGGCCCTAAAAGACTACCGCAGCTTGGGAAATCTCTCGGAAAGACGGTCAGAGCTATCCGTGATGGAGTTGAAGGTAAGGGCGACAAAGGTGACAAGGGCGAAGAAGATACCACTGTCGCCAACGCCAGCAAGCAGGATGTAGAGAACTCCGAGGAGACTTCAGAGGGTTCGTCCAGGAAGGACGGATAATCTCAATAAACATCTTGCCTGATTTCTAATTTCGGGTATACTTTCGTGGAACTTTCGGGCTGCCATTGTTTAGGCGGCCCGTCCGCTTACGGTCGCTCTCCCGGAACTGGGCAAAGTGGTCGGCTAGGTAAATAGGAGTCCGCGCGATGCAAAGGGAAATTGCGCTTACCCGCGAAGGGGCTGAAAAGCTCGAAGAAGAACTTCGATACCTTGAGAAGGTTCGCCGCCGGGAGGTTGGCGATCGTATCAAGGAGGCCAAGGAGTTCGGGGACATCTCCGAGAACTCGGAGTACGATGATGCCAAAAACGAACAAGCCTGGGTAGAAGGCCGTATCGCGGAGATCAATCTGATTCTTTCAAATGCGATAATCATTGCAATACCAAAGAAGTGTGATTGCGTGAGCCTGGGAAGCCTCGTTGAGCTTCAGGATCTTGAAACCGAAGAGGTTCATAAGTACAGGCTGGTGGGCTCGGCGGAAGCCGATCCCGACAACGATCGCATCTCCAATGAGTCGCCGGTCGGGCACGCTATCATAGGCTCGAAGAAGGGTGAACTCGTGAAGGTATCGACACCTTCGGGCAGGATAATCGAGTACCGGATATTGAAGATATCCAAATAGCCATGCGCGACTCAGACGGCATTGAGGACTCGGGTCATGTCAAGCCACCTGAGGACGACCCTGTACAGGTGCGCCGGCTAAAGCTGCAATCACTGATGGATGCGGGAATCAGCCCGTATCCCGACAGCTTCGATGTCACGGCAACAGCCCTGCAGCTGGCCGAAGAACACTCAGAACTGGCTGCGGGCTCCGAAGTGGCTGAGACGGTGCGGGTTGCCGGCAGAATCGTTGCCAAGCGCGACCAGGGTAAGATCGCCTTTCTTGTCATTCGTGACGGCTCAGGCGAAATTCAGCTTTTCTGCCGAGTCGATACCGTCGGGCAGGAGGCGTTCGATTTTATCTCTGCGCTAGATCCCGGAGATTGGGTCGGCGCCGAGGGGAACGTCATGCGCACGCGCCGAGGCGAGCTGTCTGTTCATCCATCGGCAGTTACGCTGCTCTCAAAGTCGTTGCGCCCCATGCCCGAGAAGTACCATGGGCTTACAGACATTGAGACGCGCTATCGGCAGCGATATGTCGACCTGATAGCCAATCCCGAGGTACGGGAAGTTTTCGAGATCAGGTTCCGCATACTCTCTTCGATCAGGCGCTTTATGGAGGGCAGAGGGTTTCTTGAGGTGGAGACCCCGATGCTGCACCCGATTGCCGGCGGGGCTGCTGCCCGCCCCTTTGTGACCAACCACAATGCGCTCGACATGAACCTGTACCTTCGAATCGCGCCGGAGTTGTATCTCAAGCGATTGCTGGTCGGCGGATTCGAGCGGGTCTTCGAGATCAACCGCAGCTTTCGCAACGAAGGTATGTCCCCTCGGCACAACCCCGAGTTCACGATGCTCGAAGCTTACCAGGCGTTCACCAACATCGACGGCATGATGGAGCTCACCGAGTCGATGATCGTTCACGTCACCAAAGAGGTGCTCGGCGATCTTGTACTTGATTACCAGGGCTCAAAGATTGACTTGACGTCGCCGTGGAGCAGGCGTGAGCTGCTTGATTTGGTCAGCGAGGTAGCGGGCGAGGAAGTATCCTTCGCGTTGCCTGCTGAAAAAGTGAGGCAAATATGTGCCGTGCACTCGGTACCGACGCAGCCTGAGTGGGGAAAGGGCAAGCTCATCACCGAGCTGTTCGAGAAGCTGGTCGAGCCTAATTTAGCGGGTCCCGTTTTCGTAACAGGGTATCCTGCCGAGACCTCTCCGCTTGCGCGTAGGCGCGACGGCGAACCACAGCTTACCGATCGCTTTGAGCTGATTGTGATGGGCCGCGAGATCGCCAACGCATTTTCTGAGCTGGTCGACCCGATCGATCAGCGGGCTAGATTCGCCGAGCAGGCAGCCGCCAAGGCCGCGGGTGATGTGGAGGCGATGCCTGTCGACGAAGATTACCTTCGCGCGATGGAGTATGGCATGCCACCTGCTGGAGGTTTAGGCATCGGAGTCGATCGCCTGGTGATGCTCTTGACGGATTCAGCCTCGATCCGCGACGTCCTGCTCTTTCCGCACATGCGTCCTGAGGCCCGTCCAAGCGAGTAAGCATCGCACCGGAAGGCGATTCGCGGGTATACTGTACCCAGGCGCGTATTTGAAAGTCTACGGCACGAACTTGCTGCCGATCTGTATAAGGGGTGTGTAAATGTTTGAACGATTCACCGAGAAGGCCCGCCGGGTGATAGTGTACGCCCAGGAAGAGGCCCGGATGCTCAATCAAAACTACATCGGCACCGAGCATCTGTTGCTCGGCCTCATAAGGGAGCAGGACGGGATTGCAGCCAAGGCTCTGGAGTCCCTCAACATCTCTCTTGAGGATGTCCACCAGCAGGTAGAGGATCTCATCGGCAGGGGTACATTCGTCCCGACGGGACACATACCGTTTACTCCCAGGGCGAAGAAGGTCCTGGAGCTGTCGTTGCGCGAAGCTCTCCAGCTGGGCCACAACTACATCGGCACCGAGCATGTACTCCTCGGCCTGATCCGGGAAGGAGAGGGCGTCGCCGCTCAGGTGCTGCTCAATCTCGGCGCTGACCTGGAGCGGGTGCGCTCCGCGGTAATCCAGCTGCTCTCCGGGCACTACGGCAAGCACTCCGAATCTGGCGAAGAGAGAAGGTCTGGCGCATCGGGAGCTCTGCTCGACGAGTTTGGGCGGAATCTGACGCGAGCCGCCGAGGAGGGGAAGCTCGACCCTGTTATCGGCAGGCACGCCGAGATCGAGCGCGTCATGCAGATACTTTCTCGGCGCACAAAGAACAATCCAGTGCTTATTGGCGAGCCTGGAGTCGGAAAGACCGCTGTCGCCGAGGGTTTGGCGCAGGCCATCGCGGCTGATGAGGTCCCGGAGACGATCAAGGCAAAGCAGCTTTACATGCTCGACCTGGCCGCTCTTGTCGCGGGAAGCAAGTACAGGGGCGAGTTCGAGGACCGGCTGAAAAAGGTGATGAAGGAGATTCGCGAGAGGGGCAACATCATCCTTTTCGTCGATGAGATGCACACGCTTGTGGGAGCTGGCGCCGCGGAAGGCGCGATCGACGCCGCGAGCATCATAAAGCCTGCGCTTGCCAGGGGAGAGCTCCAGACCATAGGCGCAACCACGCTTGATGAGTACCGCAAGTATGTCGAGAGGGACTCGGCGCTCGAAAGGCGCTTTCAGCCCATCATGGTCGGCGAGCCCAGTGTGGCCGAGACCGTCGAGATACTCAAGGGCCTGCGTGACCGCTACGAGGCGCACCACCGGGTCAGCATAACCGATGCGGCCATCGAGGCGGCGGCGGTTCTGGCGGATCGCTATATTTCCGATCGCTTCTTGCCCGATAAGGCTATCGACCTGGTCGATGAGGCCGGCTCCAAGATGCGCATCAAGATGATGACCGCGCCTCCGGGCATCAAAGAAGTCGAAGATCGCCTGCGTAGAGTGCGCGCTGAGAAGGAAGCCGCCATCGAGGCTCAGGAGTTCGAGAAAGCCGCGAATCTGCGCGACAAGGAAAAGCAGGTTCTCGGAGAGAAGCGCGCGATGGAAGAGGAGTGGCTAAAACCGGACAATCGGCGAATCATAGAGGTCACCGAAAACGAGATAGCCGACATAGTCTCGATGTGGACCGGAGTTCCGGTAACCGCGCTTACGGAGGAGGAGACGGAGAAGTTGCTTCGTATGGAGTCCTCTCTTCATGAGCGCATAGTTGGACAGGATGAGGCAGTATCGGCGGTTTCCAAGTCGATCAGGCGCGCCCGTGCGGGACTCAAGGATCCACGCCGGCCTGCGGGGTCTTTCATCTTCCTCGGACCTAGTGGGGTAGGTAAGACAGAGCTTTCCAAGGCGCTTGCAGCGTTTATCTTCGGCAGTGAGGAAGCTCTGTTGCAGCTCGACATGAGCGAGTACATGGAAAAGCACACAGTATCCCGGCTGATCGGCTCGCCGCCAGGCTATGTCGGCTTTGACGAGGGCGGACAGTTGACCGAGCTCGTGCGCAGGCGTCCGTACAGCGTCATTTTGTTCGACGAGATCGAGAAGGCGCATCCTGACGTTTTCAACGTGCTGCTGCAAATTCTTGAGGAAGGCCGCCTGACCGATGCCCAGGGCCACAAGGTGGACTTCAAGAACACCGTGGTGATAATGACAAGCAACGTCGGCGCTCGCGATATCGTGAAAGGGCAGAGTCTGGGCTTTACCGGCAGCGAAAAAACGGGCATCGATTATGCGGACATAAAGACCAGGGTGACAGACGAGCTCAAAAAACTCTTCCGCCCGGAGTTTCTCAACCGCGTCGACGAGGTAATCGTCTTTCACGACCTTACCGCCGAGGAGATCAGAGCCATCGTCGATCTTATGGTGGCGCATCTTCGCGACCGCCTCGCGCATCACGGCATCGGTTTGACGTTGACCGCCGAGTCTCGCGAGCTGCTCGCTGAAAGCGGCTACGATCAAACTCAGGGTGCGCGCCCCTTGCGCCGCGCGATACAGCGACTGTTGGAGGATCCGCTCTCCGAGCAGATTCTCGCCGGTCAGTGGAGCGCGGGTGATGTGATCGAGGTAGCGGTCAAAGGAAAAGAGATCGTTTTTCGTAAAGTGGCCGACGGCTCGCCCGCTACGGTTGTGATTCCGGCTGATGGCGGCGCATCGAAGGCGACGCCTCCGAAGAAGAAGCCCCGGAGTAGGCGTGGTGACTCCGCACTCGGTGGAGCAGAGGGTGTCTAGGGAGTCAGAAGCTATTCGCACTCGCCTCCGGAGCATAGCGCCCGGCACTCCACTGCACGACGGGGTGGAACAGATTCTCTCGGCTAGAACCGGAGCGCTCATTACGTTGGGAGATGCTTCCGGTCTGGCCGATATTTGTGATGGCGGGTTCGCCATCAACATGCCGCTGACCGCCCAGCGACTCTCCGAGCTAGCCAAGATGGACGGCGCGATCATCCTCAGCGACGACGCGTCGGTGATTAGGCTGGCTAATGTGCACTTGGTTCCCGACTCTGGTTTACCCACCGAGGAAACCGGCATGCGGCACAGGACAGCCGAGCGTGTCAGCAGGCAGACCGACGCGCTCGTGATCTCCATTTCGCAGAGAAGGAATGTTGTCAGCCTCTACTTCAAAGGCCACAAGATTACCCTCGAGGACATTGAGGTCATCCTCGCAAAAGCTGATGCCGCACTCCAGGCGCTTCATAGATCTCGCTCGAAACTCGACGAGATGCTCGAGCAACTCACCTTCCTGGAGCTTGAAGACCTTGTAACCCTTGCGGATCTTGCCGAGATTATCGCCAAGTTCGAAGAAGTCCGCCGTATGTCTGAGGAGGTCTCGCGCTTTGGACTTCAGCTTGGTACCGAGGGCAGGCTGATTCGAATGCAGCTCTCAGAGTTGACCTCTGGCCTGGAGACGAACTACTCCCTGGTCATCAGGGACTATGCCTTGGATTCCGGCCGAGAGAACGCACAAAAGGCGCTAAAGGCGCTAGCTCGCAAGACCAGGGAGTCGCTTCAGGAACCCACCGGGGTATTGGAAGTTTTGGGGCTTGCCGGAGCCATGGACTCGGCGGAAGAAGCCGTTCGACCCAGGGGGCTGCGAATCCTCAGCCAGATTCGCTCGTTGCCCGGCTTTGTTATCGATGGCGTCGTGGATACCCTAGGGCCGCTCCAGGCGCTATTGAGTGCATCGGCTGAAGATCTCGACAGGGTCGACGGTGTCGGGCTCAGGCGCGCAAAGACGATAAGCGACGGGCTGGCTCGCGTGAGGAGTCGAGTGGGCTCCGTGGCCGCTTCATCCTGGTGCGGGCGATGATTGTTCACGTAACAAGATTTATTTCGGTTGCTCTCGGAGTAATTAGCGGACTTTCGATCTTGCGCATGGCCGATTGGGTCGAGATCACGGGTTTGTCCGAGAATCTCCTGACCCTCGTTTCGGTGGTTCTTGGCTGGTCGATAGGGTATGTAATCGGCGGAATAGTTGGCCGCGAGCTGAGTCGAGTTATCCTCGATATCGAGACCCGATTGAGTCGTCTCTCGGCGATGGATCTCGCTTTGTCGGCTGTAGGGCTGTTCATCGGCTTACTCGCGTCGCTCATCATCGCGTGGCCGCTGCGGCTGGTCGAGCCAGCGTGGGTGGCGGTCTTGCTGGCCGTCAACATCTCACTGCTATTCGGATACGTGGCGGTCAGAGTTGCGCTACTCAAGCGTGATGAGGTCGCCAGGATTCTGTTCGGAAAGGCAGGCTTCTCGGCTGCGGATACCAGCCGAGAAAAGATGCTGCTTCTCGACACATCGGCGCTGATCGATGGTCGCTTCGTGGAGCTGCACTCGATGGGATATCTGGATTATTGGCTGCGTGTCCCGCGATTTGTGCTCGCGGAGTTACAGACGCTTGCCGACTCTGCGGATGACATCAAAAGGGCTCGTGGGCGGCGTGGCCTTGATCTTGTCGCCAGACTTCACGACGCGGAACGCATGGTCGAGGTTTTCGAGGCGGATGTGCCCGATCTGACCGAAACCGATAGCAAGCTTATGGAGCTGGCTTTAGAAACCGGCGCTGCAATTATGACTCTCGACATGAACCTGACGAAAGTCGCGCGTGTTCGCGATATCGAGGTCCTCAACATCAACGAAATCGCGCTTGCACTGCGGCCATCGTATCTTCCCGGCGAGGAAATAAAGGTTCGTCTTGTGAAGCCCGGCAAAGAGCAGGATCAAGGGGTTGGCTATCTGGACGATGGCACAATGGTGATCGCTATTGATTCAGCCGACTTCATCGGAAAGGAGATCGTTGCCCAGGTCACATCGGTTCTTCAGACCGGGGGCGGCAGGATGATGTTCGTCCAGCGTCGGGCCGCAGCTCAGCCTGCAGGTGACAGCATTGACCAGTGAACACAAAGGCTCGGGCGCAGTCGCGATAATCGTGGCGGGTGGAGTCGGGCAGCGATTTGGAGCGTTCGGCGGCAAGCAGCTTGCCGAGGTTGCCGGGCAGCCATTGCTGAGCCATGCCGTTCGTGCGTTTGATCGCGCCAGCAGCATCAGCCTAATCGTTGTGGTGTGCGACCCCGATCGCGTCCAGGAGTACGGCAGCAGGGCCGTGGAGCCTTACGCGAGATCAACAGAGTTCGAGCTTGTGGCAGGCGGAGTGACGCGCCAGGACTCAGTCCGAAATGGATTGATGGCAATCGCCGAAGGTAGAACGGAGGACGTGGTCGTCGTCCACGATGGCGCCCGCCCTCTGGTTTCCCCGGAAGTAATCGACTCTGCCGTTGCACATCTGCTTGCCGCCGAGGGCATTCAGGGTCTTGTGGTTGGACACCCCGTTTACGATACGATAAAAAGCGTCGCGGGGGACAAGGTTCTCGGGACCGTGGATAGGGGTGCCTTGTGGGTTGCGCAGACCCCCCAGGTATTCTTTCGCACGGCGCTTCACGATGCGCACATTGAGGCTCTCGCAAGCGCCAGGGTGACTACGGATGATGCGTCGCTGATGGAGGAAGCCGGCCATCAGCTGGGTGTGCTGTTGGGGTCGAGAGAAAACATCAAGGTCACTGTGGCGGAGGACCTCATGATCATAGAGTCAATCTTGCGAGCCCGAAAAGAGCGCGAATGAGTCGGTTTAGAGTCGGCATAGGCTACGATGTGCACCGTTTTGTCCACGGGAGGGACTTTATCCTCGGCGGTGTGAAGATACCTTCTGAGCTCGGGCTGGACGGCCACTCCGATGCAGATGTTCTTGCTCACGCATTGATGGACGCACTTTTGGGCGCTGCGAGAAGCCAGGACATCGGATACCATTTTCCCGACAGTGACACTGCGTACAAGGGGGCCTCAAGCATGATTTTACTTGAGCGCACCGTAGATATAGTCCGTCATCAGGGCTGGCGTATAGTGGATGCTGATTGTGTCATCTTGCTCGAGGCGCCAAAGGTCTCCGAGTATCGCGATGAGATGCGAAGGGAGCTGGCTTTGCGAATGGGTGTAAGCATCGACCAGATTGGAGTGAAAGCGACAACCACCGAGCGCTTGGGCTTTGTCGGTCGAGGCGAGGGAGTCGCGGCACAGGCGGTAGTGTTGCTGGAATCTGCATCAGCCGCTGAGGGGGAAAAGTGATGCTTGATCGGATCAAGGCAGACGTTCAGGCCGTCAAGGAGCGCGACCCTGCCGCTACGACAACCCTTTCGGTTCTTTTGAACTACCCGGGCATTCACGCCTTGTGGTTTCATAGAGTCAATCACTGGCTTTGGGGGAAAGGACATCGTGGGCTTTCGCGCTTCATCTCCCAGATCGCTAGATTCTTCACAGGGATTGAGATACATCCGGCCGCAAAAATCGGGGAGAGATTTTTTATCGATCATGGTATGGGTGTCGTCATCGGGGAGACTTCGGTAATCGGAGACGATGTGACTCTCTATCAGGGTGTAACCCTGGGCGGTACAGGCAAGGAGTCCGGGAAAAGGCACCCCACCCTTGAAGATTGCGTCGTGGTGGGAGTCGGAGCTGCGGTTCTCGGCAACATCACAATAGGGCGCGGTAGTCGTGTGGGTGGAGGAGCAGTTGTAGTCAGCGATGTGCCTCCCAACTGCACGGTCGTCGGGATCCCGGGAAGGGTCGTTGTGAGAGAGGGCAACAAGGTTGATGTGATCGACCTTCACCACGAAGACCTGCCCGATCCTGTGGTGGACATGTTCAGGCAGATGCAAAACAGGATCGATCGATTGACCGAGCGGGTAGCCGAACTGGAGCGCGACAAATGAGCATACGCGTTTATAACTCGATGACCCGTCGCAAGGAGGAGTTTCGCCCAAGAGAAGAGGGTAAAGTCTCCATCTATCTGTGCGGGCCTACGGTGTATAACCATATTCACATCGGAAACGCGAGGACCTTTCTGTCCTTCGACGTCATCCGCCGCTACTTGCAGCACCGTGGCTATGACGTCACATTCGTTCAGAACATAACGGACATCGATGACAAGATCATTCTCAGGGCGAAGGAGGAAGACCGCACGGCGGCCGAGGTGGCTAGCGATTACACGATCTCTTTCAAGCAGGCGATGAGGGAATTGGGCATCGCGGATCCTACGGTGGCGCCTAAAGCTACCGAGATGATCGCCGAGATGATCGAGTTGGCGCAGCGCCTCATCTCGATGGGCCACGCCTACGAGGTGGGCGGTGACGTCTTCTTCTCGGTCCGCTCCTTTCCGGGTTACGGGAAGCTGTCCGGACGGGATATCGAGCAGATGGAGTCCGGGGCTCGCGTCGAGATCGACGAGCGCAAGAAGGATCCCTTGGACTTCGCATTGTGGAAGTCCGCAAAGCCTGGCGAGCCTCACTGGGCTTCGCCGTGGGGGGAGGGGCGTCCGGGATGGCATCTTGAGTGTTCGGTCATGTCCGAGAAGGAGCTGGGTGTGACGTTTGACATCCACGGAGGTGCGAGCGACCTTATTTTCCCCCATCATGAAAACGAGATTGCCCAATCCGAAGCTGCGACGAGCGCTCCGCTCGCCAATTACTGGCTACACGGCGGATTGCTGCGGGTAAACAAGGAGAAGATGAGCAAGTCGCTGGGCAACTTCATGCTTCTCAAGGACGTCTTAGCCGAGCATGAGGCACCCGTTGTCAGGGTCATGATGCTGCAGACCCACTACAGAAGTCCGCTCGAGTTCTCTGAAAGCCGCCTGGAGGAGGCGAGGCAGGCATACGACCGCCTCATTGAGCCGATTCGAACGATCACCGAGCTTCTGGGCCAGGAGTCCTTGTGGGCATCGGGTAGCGTGACCACAGAGGACCGAACCCAGCTGGTTGAGGCTGTTGAGAGTGCGACACAAAGATTCACCGCCGAGATGGACGACGACTTCAACACGGCCGGCGCGCTGGCGGCGGTATTTGACCTTGTGCGTGACGTGAATCGGTTCTTGTCGCACTTTGGCCCTGGCGTCGAGGGGGAGAATATCCCTGTTCTCAGGCAGGCTCGTGACGGGATCCTCGAGATGCTCGGAGCGCTGGGCATAGAGATTCGCACCGATACAGGCAGCTCCTACCCAACTGAGTTTGTGCCTATGGCCGAGCGTCTTGCGGGCTATATGGGTACCGATCCACAAGAAGCCGTAGCCGCTCTTCTCTCGGCTCGCAACGCAGCTCGAACCGAGCGCAACTACTCAGCTGCCGATGCGGTCCGCGCGGGGCTGGAAACGCTCGGCTATGCAATCGAAGACACTCGTCATGGCGCCAGAATCAAGCGCATCTCGGGGCGGTGATCTTCTGTGACACTTTTTGTTGAAGGCCGCAACGCCGTGCTGGAGGCCTTGCGCTCAGGAGTGCCCGGACACACGCTGCTTCTTTCCGAGGATCTGCAAGAGGCCCCGTCGATCCAGGAGATCGAGATGCTGGCTCACAGCCAGAACGTGCCTGTGCGCCGGGTACCGAAGAGGATTCTCGACCAGCGCAGCGAGAGAGGCGCCCATCAAGGGGTGATATTACATGCCGAGGAGTATCGCTTCACCTCGCTTAGCCGCATTATCTCGGAGGTTGGGGACGCGCCGCACTGTCTTATCATCGCGTTGGATCAGGTGACTGACCCAGGCAATCTCGGTGCTATCGCGCGTTCCGCCGAAGTTTTCGGCGCGAAGGCGTTGCTGGTGCCTAAGCGGCGCACGGCTGCGATAGGACCTGCGGCGTACAAGTCCTCGGCAGGGGCTCTGGCATGGATTCCTGTTGTGCAGGATAACCTGGCCAGAGGACTCGACTCGCTGAAAAAGGCCGGCTTTTGGGTGGGTGGCGCGGATGCCAGTGCTAAGGCCAGCGCATGGGAGGCCCCACTCGAAGGCAGGCTCGTGCTGGTTTTCGGCTCGGAAGGCAAAGGCTTGTCGCGGCTGGTCCGAGAGAAGTGCGACTTTCTGGTTTCGCTGCCTGTGTGCGGGAAAGTCGAGTCTTTGAACGTCGCACAGGCTGTCACGGCTTTGGCCTACGAAGTTCGGCGGAGGCAAGCGAAAGGCCGGTGAATCGTGTGCGACTGGTGGTGATAGACGGCTATAACATGCTATGGGGTTCCAGCAGGTATCGAGCGCACATGGATCGCGATATCGAATCTGCTCGTGAAAAGCTAATCAATGATGTGGCTCAGTGGCGAAGAGACGATGACGATGTCTACCTGGTTTTTGATGCAGGGGCAAGCCCTGAGTCAACAGGCGAGGTCCAGCATGTGCTTGGTATATCGGTGATCTACTCTCCATATGGCGAGGAGGCAGACGCCACAGTCGAGAGCATCGTTTCAGGCCGCCGCGACCAGGGTTTTGATATCGTTGTGGTTACGTCGGACTCGCAGACGCAATGGGTGACTTTGGGCAGGCGTGTCACGCGAATCTCCGCCGAGCAGTTTGGCAAAGAGGTCGCGATCACTCAAGCTGATGTGATGGGCGATCAGCATCAGCAGCACATGGCCTCCCGTATTGAAGATCGTATCGAGCCGAGGGTCAAGGACTTGCTTGAGCAGATCTTCGGTAGAAATAAAAAAACAGGTTAAATCAGGTTTCTTCAGGATTGTGGCATTCTGTTGACATACGAAGATAGATATTCGTAAGGTCGATAGTGAATTGTTTCTCTTGGGGTAAGGGGAATAATTTTCCAGTAGGGATATGCTGGAGCTAGGGGGAGTTTGCATGCCTGCATCAGACGCATTGATCGCACCGGGAGAACGCAGGAGAGCAGAATTGATTTTGGTTAGGGCAGCAAAGGCCGGGAATGAAAACGCATCTTCGCAGCTTATTCAGAAGTATCGGGGCCTTGTTCGCTGTAAGGCCAGGTCATACTTTATTACAAGCGGGGATCGAGACGACATCATTCAGGAGGGCATGATAGGCCTGTACAAGGCGATCCGGGATTATGATCCGCAGAGACAAACGAGTTTTCGAAGCTTTGCCGAGTTGTGCGTGACTCGGCAGATGATCACAGCAGTAAAGACCGCCACGAGGCGCAAGCACTCTCCGTTGAACTCCTACATATCGCTAAATCGCCCCGCGACGTATGAGGAGAATGGCGAGCGTTTGCTCACAGATATACTGGCGGTCAGGGAGATTTGTGATCCGGCCGAGCTGGTTATATCGGCCTGGGAGGGCGATATCGTTCGACGGGGCTTGAGTGATTCGCTTTCCGAGTTTGAGGTGAAGGTATTGCGCCTCTACGTCGGGGGATGCTCGTACCAGGAGATTGCCAGACGGCTGGGGCGTCATACGAAATCCATCGACAACGCCTTACAGCGGATCAAGCGTAAAGTCAGGGTTCAGCTGGATAGGTGTAATGCATGTTGAGTTCAGCCAGTGACGCGGATACAATAGGTCCTCGGTCACGCTGGCGTAGCTCAATGGCAGAGCAACGGTTTTGTAAACCGTAGGTTGCAGGTTCGACTCCTGTCGCCAGCTCCACTGTCGAAGTGCCGCTAGTCGCAACTCCATGTTGCTGCGAGTACGTCGCTTTATCAAGTACGTCAAACTTGGCCAATTCCGGCTTTCTTCAGGATACTGATATTATGTTCCTGGTGCTAATCGGCGCTAGACAGGCTGGTCGGTAAGCATTGAGGTTTGGTGGCGTACGGCAAACGGAGGACAGGAGGCGTTTGTGCTATTTGGGGCACCATTATTGCAGGCAGTTTCTGAGCGTATTCTTCTTGGGTTTTTGCGTCACTCAGGGCACTCCGATGCCAGAAAAATTATGCCGGGCAATGAGGGCGGAAAAAGCTTTGGGGTTGACCTGACTTATACCAGTGCCAGCCAGGCAGTGCGCATCAAGGTCAAGCCGGATCCTTACTTCGGTGTAGATCCTGTAAAGATCATCGACAGGTCGCTGAGTTTTTATCGACCCGATGCGTCGCACTATGCGTTTGAGGCGATATCGAACAATTTAACCCGTGAGCCGGGCTGGATGTTCAACTCACAGGCGGATCAGCTGTATTACTACTTCGTAGCTCTCGCTCAGACGGAGCAGGAGATATCGGCCCTTTACACGGAGCCAGACGAAGTATTTTTTTCCGAACTTCAGGTTGAAAGAGACGAGCTGCACATATTGCCCCTTTTAGAGCTGCGCCGATGGTTTGAAGAAAACTTCGAATCTTTTACGCCTCGGCCGGTGGCAAGCGGAGATCATTCGGCGTGGTTTCGACTTATCCCACGAGTGGAGGTAAGTAGCGCCATTGCCTCCGTGACAACAGTCTCACCTGTATTTTCGAGAGCAAAGGGGAATACATAGTACTAAAGAGTTAGATTACCGCGCCTTCGCTTCATGGTTGCGGCGGGAATAGATACTCCCGGCACCGTTGTTGTCATTGACACTTGAGAAACCGATACAGTATTATCCGAGTGCTTCAGGCGGGATACTTATGCCTGCCCTGAATGTATGACTTTCGCAACTTGAAAAGAGTACAAGAGGGCTTATTTTTTTGTGGGGGTGTGCCCGAGTGGCTAAAGGGGACGGGCTGTAAACCCGTTGGCTACGCCTACCCAGGTTCGAATCCTGGCGCCCCCACCACACATCAGGTTTTCGCCAGGGAGACCTGGCCTGCAGTCTGCCCACATAGCTCAGTCGGCAGAGCACTTCCTTGGTAAGGAAGAGGTCACCGGTTCAAGTCCGGTTGTGGGCTCCATGAATATCGTTGTTTTCCGACGATAACGGCGGTGTAGCTCAGCTGGTTAGAGCACACGGTTCATACCCGTGGAGTCGCTGGTTCGAGTCCAGCCACCGCTACCAGGAAGCTCAATACGCGGTTATACGCGTTGGATGTATGTTGTAATGGAAGCCAAGGATTGGTTTGAAAGCAGCGGTATACTGTCGGATGGTTCGGCAGGCGTCCGCGACGAGTCTCGTTAGGAGGACTTGAATGGCCAAGAAAAAGTTTGAGCGCACCAAGCCGCACGTCAACATCGGCACTATCGGTCACGTCGACCATGGTAAGACCACGCTGACTGCCGCTATCACCAAGACACTTGCCGAAAAAGGGTGGGCTGATTTCACCCCCTTCGACCAGATCGATAAAGCCCCCGAAGAGCGTGAGCGCGGTATCACTATCGCTATCGCACACGTAGAGTACGAGTCTGAATCCCGTCACTACGCTCACGTTGACTGCCCGGGTCACGCTGACTATGTCAAGAACATGATCACCGGTGCCGCGCAGATGGACGGCGCTATCTTAGTTGTCTCGGCAGCGGATGGCCCCATGCCCCAGACACGCGAGCATATCCTGCTCGCCCGTCAGGTTGGCGTTCCGCACATCGTGGTCTTCTTGAACAAGGTAGACATGGTCGATGATCCCGAACTTCTCGAGCTTGTAGAGCTTGAGATTCGCGAGCTGCTAAACGAGTACGAGTTTCCTGGCGATGACACACCCGTCATCAAGGGCTCGGCACTAAAGGCGCTAGAGGGCGACGAGTCGGCCAAAGAGGCGATCTTTGAGCTTATCGCAGCGGTAGACAGCCACGTTCCGATTCCCGTACGCGAGATCGACAAGCCATTCCTCATGGCGGTAGAGGACGTCTTTACCATCACAGGTCGCGGTACGGTAGCTACAGGCCGCGTTGAAAGAGGCGTGGTAAAGGTCGGAGACGACGTCGAGATAGTCGGTATCCGCGATACCCACAAGACCGTCGTTACCGGTGTGGAGATGTTTCGCAAGCTCCTCGATGAGGCTCAGGCCGGAGATAACGTGGGCGTGCTTTTGCGCGGCGTCTCGCGCACCGATATCGAGCGCGGCCAGGTACTTTGCAAGCCCGGCTCGATCACTCCTCACACCGAGTTCCTAGGCCAAGTCTACGTGCTTACCAAAGAAGAAGGCGGACGTCACACTCCGTTTTTCGATGGGTATCGCCCGCAGTTTTACTTCCGTACTACAGACGTGACCGGTATCGCTCACCTGCCTGAGGGCACTGAGATGGTAATGCCCGGTGACAACGTGGAGATCCGCGGCGAGCTTATCGCCCCGATCGCGATGGAGGATGGCTTGAGATTTGCGATCCGCGAAGGCGGAAGAACCGTAGGCTCGGGACGAGTAACAAAGATTTTGAAGTAGATTTAGTACTATTTGACCCGGCCGGGGTCTGGGAACCGTTTTATCCCCAGGCCCCGTCTGGTGTGAGCTGGATGTGTAACCACATTGACATTGCGGAAACCAGGGTGCTACATTACCCTCCCGCATCCTGGCGTCTGATCTGCCTGGCGAGTAGCCGGTAGGAGGAATAATGAGAACTTTGGTAACACTGGCGTGCGCTGAGTGTAAACGCCGAAATTACACGACAAAAAAGAACAAGCAGAACAATCCCGAGCGGATTGAATTCAAGAAATACTGCAAGTGGTGCAGGACTCACACTATGCACAAGGAGACGAGGTAGCCTTAAGGGCGTAAAGGTGATTCAGGCCAGTAGCTCCAATTGGTTAGAGCGCCGGTCTCCAAAACCGGATGTTGGGGGTTCGAGTCCCTCCTGGCCTGCCAGAATCCAGCGGGCCCATATTTATGTAGACCCGGTTTAACAGTCAGTGAATGTCACGTAGCGGTTGGGAAGTAGTAGATGGCCAAGTCCAAAGAAAAGAAAGCTAAACGCAATATCTTTCAGCGCATATCTGGTTACTTTGGTGACGTAATCGGTGAGCTCAAGCGCGTTGTTTGGCCGACTCGTCCTGAGGTCATGAACCTGAGCATGGTCGTAATCGTCACACTTCTTTTCTTCGTGGCATTTACGTTTTTGGTTGATCAGGCTTCCGTGTACGTTGTATCACTTATTGCCAGGTTAGGCGGCTGAGAATGACGAAGAAATGGTATGTCATCCACACCTATTCCGGGTATGAGAACAAAGTCAAAACCAATCTTGAGCATCGCATTAATTCCATGGGCATGGAGGACAGGATATTTCAGGTCCTCATCCCAAAGGAGACAGTAACCGATATCAAAGAAGGTGGAAGGCGAGTAACCAGCGAGAAGAAGGTCTTTCCGGGATATATATTGGTTGAGATGGAACTGACCGACGACTCTTGGTATGCGGTCAGGAACACTCCCGGGGTCACTGGGTTTGTCGGGTCCGAGGGTAAGCCAGTCGCACTTTCACGCGACGAATACCGTCGGATCGTCAAGCGAACCGAAGCTGGGGTCAAGCCGAAGACTTCAACCGATTTTGCGGCTGGAATGACAGTGAAGGTGAATAGCGGACCCCTTGCCGAGTTTGATGGGGTCATCTCCGAGGTCAACGTCGATCAGGCAAAAATCAAGGTAATGGTTTCGATCTTTGGTCGGGAGACTCCGGTAGAGCTTGGTTTCGATCAGGTATCCAAGGTGTAACGGTTTTTGCGAGACGCACTCGACCATTTTGCTAGAGCTATTGTTGTAAAAGTAAGGACGTGACGAGAACAAATGCCTAAAAAAGTCGTTGGTTTCATAAAGTTGCAAATCACGGGCGGACAGGCCAATCCTGCCCCCCCTGTTGGACCTGCACTAGGTCAGCATCAGGTGAACATCATGCAATTCTGTCAGGCCTTTAATGCTGATACCCAGGATAAGGTCGGCACGATTATCCCTGTTGAAATTACCGTATATGAGGATCGGAGTTTTACCTATGTCCTCAAAACTCCTCCGGCCGCAGTTCTTATCAAGCAGGCGGTTGGCATACAGTCTGGCTCGGCGACCCCTAATCGCACCAAGGTAGCCGAGCTGTCTCGTGCGCAGCTCAGAGACATAGCCCAGACCAAGATGGTGGATCTCAACGCTAATGACATAGATGCGGCGATGAAGATCGTTGAAGGTACAGCGCGCTCGATGGGCGTGACTGTAGAGGAATAGCCTCGCAACTTATCTCGGCGAGAGGCTTACCCAGGCGTGGGAGGGTTCTGAATGGACCCAGTGACCACAAGGAGGAACTATGAAAAGAAGCAAGCGTATGCAAGAGGCGGCCACAGCGGTTGATCGCTCAAAGTTGTACAGCCCTATGGCGGCAGTGGGGTTGGCGAAAGAGTTGAGTACCGCGAAGTTTGATGAGACAGTCGAGGCTCACTTCCGGTTAGGTGTCGATACTCGCCAAGCTGATCAGCAGGTAAGGGGCAGTGTCTCTTTGCCGCACGGCACCGGAAAGGTGGTTCGTGTGCTGGTTTTCGCCGAAGGCGATAAGGCTCGCGAGGCCGAGGCTGCAGGGGCCGAATTTGTAGGAAGCGATGACCTCATCGAGAAGATTCAAGGGGGCTTTCTCGACTTTGATGCGACGATCGCCACGCCGGATATGATGGGTAAGGTCGGAAGACTAGGCAAGATACTTGGTACTCGTGGCCTTATGCCCAACCCAAAACTGGGAACCGTCACGATGGATGTTGGACGTGTAGTCGGTGAGCTCAAGGCCGGTCGCGTAGAATACCGCGCCGATAAATTCGGTATTGCGCATGTTGGTATCGGCAAGGCCAGCTTTGAGGTTTCTGCCTTGGTGGAAAACTATGCGGCAGTGCTCGATGAGATTCTTCGGGCGAAGCCGGCCGTTGCAAAGGGCAGGTATCTGAAGTCGATAACAATATCTTCTACGATGGGTCCTGGAATCAAGGTGGACACGAGTAAGACAAAAAACCTCACCGAAGAGGATCAGGACTAACTCAGTCCAGATACAGGTTGCGCTCGTCTGACACTAGTTTGCCGTCGAGCACCTCGAGGATCCGGTCGGTGCGTTGGGCGACTTTTCGATCGTGTGTCACAATGAGGAACGCGGTGCCCGTCTCGGAGCTTACCTTCCTGAAGAGCTCATAGACGAGCTCGGTGTTGGTCGTATCGAGATTGCCGGTCGGCTCGTCGGCTAGCACTAACGCCGGGCGGTTCATGAGTGCTCGCGCGATAGCCACGCGTTGCTTCTGGCCTCCCGACAGAGCGTTTGCGCTCTTCTCTTCAACGCCTGAGAGTCCGAGGAGGCCGAGTGTCTCCTCGGCGCGTTCCCGGATGTCAGCGATGGATAGCTTGCCGCGAATGAGTGCGGGCATGGCAATGTTCTCGAAAACAGTGAACTCCGGTAGCAGGTGATGGAATTGGAAGACGAAGCCGATCAGCTCGTTTCGCAGTTCGGCGCGGGCTTTTGCGCCGAGCGACCCTGTTTCGTGATCTCGGTAGCGCACCTTACCTGATGTTGGCGTGTCAAGAAGGCCGAGTAGGTTTAAAAGGGTGGATTTCCCCGAACCCGATTGACCGATGATTGCAGCAAACTCGCCCTCGCTAAACTCGAAAGACACGTCATCGAGCGCCCTTGTGGAGGCTTCGCCGCTGCCGTAAACCTTGCTTAGCCCTTCGGCGAGAAGGAGCCGATCAGCCACTTTGGATCACCTCGATTGGATCGAGACGCGATGTCTTGCGCGTTGGGATGATCGAGGATAGCAGTGCCACCAGAACGCCTATCGATGAGGATAGCGCGATGAACCCGGGTTCCGGCGTGATGCTAAATGGCACAGGGGCAAAGGAGAAGCCCCAGATTAGCGCATACCCCGAAGCGACGCCGCTAGCTGTTCCGCTCAACCCGAGTATTGCTGCTTGCCAAAGGAAGATGTTTCCGGAGCGCCTGTCGGAAAGTCCCATCGCTTTCAAGATGCCAATCTGTCGCGTCTTTTGCACGGCGCTGATTGCCAGCGTCGAAGCGATTCCAAGCGCTACCGCGACGAGAACAAATGCTTGGATCATGTAGGAGGATGCTGATTGACTCTGCAAAGCTGTGAGAAGGTCAGCGTTTTCTGCCTGCCAATCCGATATTGAGACCCCAGGTAGTGCTCTGCGCCATTCGGAGGCTACCGTAGCGGCGTCGAAGGGCTCGAGCACCTGGACTTGAACGACCGAGTACTCGTCAGATGACCATCCCTTCAGGTCGCGCAAGAGTCCGGGCCCTATGAATGCTGTCCGCTCGTTTGCAGCTGCAGATCCCAAATCGACGAACGCGGTAACTTTAAGGCGAGCCCCGCCTCCTTCGGCGAAGACAATAGAGATGTAATCATCCGGTGAAAGACCGTTATTCTTCGCAAAGTCAATACCAACGATGGCCTCACCTGTATCAAGGCTTGGGACTCCACTCTGCGTACGCTCGGTTAGGGCGTAGATACGATCGAGCTCGCCAAGGCGGCCAGCAGTTAAGCTTAGAGGCGCACTGCTTTCGCCGTCGGTGAAGAGCGCCGAGGATGTTCGTACGGGCACAACCGTTCCGGGCTCAACTCGCGCGTCTTTGGTTATTAGCGAGCTAAGCTGCTCACTGAAAACGACCGGTTCTTCGTCTTCTCGAGCGCTGATTGTAATATGTGGGCTTGATCCAATAGTCGTGTTCACGAGGTTGGTCTGCAAGCTTGTTATGAGCGAGCCCACAAAGACCTGTGTGGCGATGCCGACAGCGATCCCAGCCACTATGAGCGCAGACTGGACGGGGCTTGTGCGTAGAAAGCGGACCGCAATTCTCAGGGAGAGCATTCCGGCGGTCCTCCTCGAACTTCCTCCAAGCCGAGTTTAGCCTCGTCGAGCAGGTAGGCTTCGATGCCCGATGCATTTTTCGCGCAGGCGGGTCCACCTACGGCAATGCGAGTTCCAGCAGGCAGGCTCTTGGATAGTACGGCGATAGTTTCACGCAATCTCACACGATGAAAGTGGGTCGAGACCGAAAGGATGACGAGGGACGTGTTGAGACGTACGGCGGCATCGAGTATCTCGGCGATCGGTGTGTCCGCGCCGAGGAAGTGCGCATCGTATCCGGCGAGAAGCATGCGATCCAGAAACATCCTCAGCCCAAGGTCGTGGTATTCGTCGGGCGGGCATGCCAGTAGCACGGTTTCGCCCTTGCTAGGCCTGCAGGCAGCCTCTGTCAGGACACGGGTGGCCAAGGATTCGACGATAGTGCGCACAATCGCCGATGCATAATGCTCCTCCCAGATACGAGTGATGCCGGACTGCCATGCAGTGCCAGTGTCGGTCATCAGAGGCCCGAGCACGAGTGTGTAAAGCTCGGGAATGGAAATCGTACCTCGGTCTAGAGCTTCAGCTGTGACCGCAAGCGCAGTGGCCCGATCGCGAGAGAGTAGAGCGTTGTCGAGAGCGGCTCTGACCTCCGATATATCTTCGGAGCGAGCCGATTTACCATGAGGCGGTACATCGAGTTCCATGTCCTTTATTGTACCCGAACCATAAACGATACTTGCATTTCTTCGCTCCCTGCCCGATACTGTCGGAGCTTCAAAACTATATATGTGTGTGCAACTTAGACCGCCCAAGACAGCAGGTGCAACTTTTTCGCCTAATGGATCGATTGAATATTGATCCGCCTGCCGAGGTGGAAGCCTACGAGTGACATTGATTCGGTGCGACAAGTATCCGAGTTTTCGTGGCCTCCGCTGATTTTGGCGGGGGCCATGCTTATTTATAACTGCATGGTCCGCGCGAGTATGATTGCGCGCACCATGAAAGGAGGGAAGTAGATGCCCAAAGGACCAAAGACACTTGCGGTAGCCGAGATCAAAGAGAGGCTAACCGACTCAACTGGAGTCATAATGGCTGACTACCGAGGCCTGTCGGTCAAGGAGATGCAAGAGCTGCGTATAAAGGTGAACGCCTCTGGTGCCCAGGTGAAAGTGTTCAAAAACACACTGACGGAGATCGCAATGCGAGAAATCGCGTTTCCGGACATGAGTGATCTTCTGTCCGGACCTACCGTTCTTGTGTTCGTTGACGCGGATCCGGCCGCCCCTGCTAAAGCTCTATCCGAATTCGCGAAGGCCCACGCCGCGCTGGAGATCAAGGGCGGATTTGTTCAGAACGCATTGATGGATGCAAGCGGGATCATGGCGATTGCTATGTTGCCTTCTCGCGAAGAGCTGATTGCAAAGCTGATGGGCGCGATGGTCAGCCCGGTTCGTGGCTTTATGGCCATGGCAAATGCACCGGCCGGCGCGTTTGCGCGCGTTATCAAGGCAGTCGCCGATCAAAAGGCCGCTGCGTGATTTTGAAGTGAAAATGTTGGTATTGGGGGCGCCGCTTCTCGGCGGACGCCGAAGTGAAAGAGAAGAAGGAGACAGTTGAAGATGTCAAACATTACTCGTGAAGAAGTATTGGAGTGGGTAAAGAACGCTCCGGCGCTCGAGCTCGCTGAGCTGGTAAAAGAGATGGAAGACGTTTTTGGGGTTTCTGCGGCAGCTCCCGTAGCGGCCATGGTCGCTGCGCCAGCTGGTGGTGAAGCCGTCGCCGAGGAGAAGGACAGCTTCGACGTTGTCCTCACCCACGCTGGCGACAAGAAGATCCAGGTAATCAAGGTAGTACGTGAGCTTGACGGTAGCCTCGGCCTGAAAGAGGCCAAGGAGGTCGTTGATTCGGCTCCGAAGGCAGTTCTGTCCGGAGTGAACAAAGAGCGTGCCGATGAGGCCAAAGCCAAGCTCGAAGAGGCTGGAGCCACTGTAGAGCTTGCCTAGCACCTCAGGTTTAGGAGTCTCTTTTTCTCCGAGAGCCATTTTTTGGGAGGTACGAGAACGGCTGGCATCCAACTCACGGACCAGCCGTTCTTTGCTTTCGGAAGAAATTGAGAATAATCCAACTTTCTTATTGCATATCTAATACACCTTAGGTAATATCGTAGTTTGCGATTATTTGTCACAAGCTCATCCTTGAAGGAGGAATTGCCTGGTGCTCAGCGGACAAGGTTCCCTCGCCGGTAATGTTGGTAAACGCCAGCGCCGTACGTTTGCAAAAATTCCAGAGGTGCTGGAACTTCCGAATTTGATAGCGATTCAGAAACACAGCTTTGATTGGTTCCTTGAGGATGGATTGAGGGACGCATTCGCGGAGATTTCGCCGATCGAAGACTTCACTGGCACGTTGGCCGTCAGGTTTGTCGGTCATGAGTTTGGTGATCCTAAGTACTCAGTCGAAGAGTGCAAGGACAAGGATCTCTCATATCAGGCGCCTCTTTTCGTTGAGATCCAACTCATCAACAAAGATACCGGTGAGGTAAAAGAGCAGCAGGTGTTCATGGGCGACATTCCGCTGATGTCCGATCGCGGAACCTTCGTCATTAATGGCACTGAGCGAGTTGTGGTTTCGTCGCTACTTCGCTCGCCCGGCATATACTATGCTGGCGCCGTCAAGGACTTCACATCATCTTCCAGTCGAACCAAGCCCGCCGACTACACGAGCCCTGCCGATCGAATCCGCTACAGCACCAAGGTAATCCCCGTGAGGGGTGCGTGGCTCGAGCTGGAGGGCAATCGCAGGCACAAGGACATCCTGGTTCGCATAGACCGCAAGCACAGAATGTCTGCGACGTTGCTAATCAAGGCTTTGGGAATCGCCGAGACTCGCGAAGAGATTCTCGAGCTGTTCGACAACTCGGAGTGCATCCTTCGCACCCTGGACAAGGGTAAGCGTCCGCCGGATACTCGGGAAGAGGCATTGAAGGCAATACACGAAAAGCTGCGGCCAGGCGAGCAGTCAACGGCAAAGGCCGGTCAAGATCTTTTGCACGAGCTGTTCTTCAATCCGCAAAAGTATGATCTTGGCAAGGTTGGCCGATACAAGATCAACAAGAAGCTGGGACTGGATCTGCCTGATACCCAGTCAACTCTTACAAACGATGATATTTTGGCCGCCACGCAGTACCTCGTTAAGCTCCTTGAGGGAGAAGAGGGCTACTACGTTGACGATGTCGATCACTTTGGCAATCGACGTATTCGCAGTGTGGGTGAGCTGATTCAGAATCAATTCAAGATCGGGTTGGCTCGAATGGAGCGTGTCATTCGGGAGCGCATGACCACTCAAAACGTGGAGGAAATCACCCCGCAATCACTGGTCAACATACGGCCCATCGTTGCGGCCATAAAGGAATTCTTCGGCTCATCGCAGCTTTCGCAGTTCATGGATCAGACCAACCCGCTTGCTGGCTTGACTCATAAGCGCAGACTCTCGGCCCTTGGCCCGAAGGGACTTACGCGTGAGCGAGCCGGATTTGAGGTCAGGGACGTCCACCCCAGCCACTATGGGCGGATGTGCCCGATCGAGACTCCTGAAGGACCGAACATCGGTCTTATAGGCTCACTGGCAACGTTTGCTCGCATCAATGCGTACGGATTCATCGAAACTCCGTATCGCAAGGTTGTGAACGGCAAGGTTACAGATGAGATTGAGTATTTGACCGCGGACATCGAGGAAAAGTTCGTAATCGCCCAGGCAAGCGAGCGATTTGATCCGAAGACGGGCAAGTTCTTCGGCGCCAGGGTTCTTTGCCGTATGCGGGGCGGTGACCCGGAAGAGGTCGAGCCCGCCAACGTCCAGTATATGGACGTCTCGCCTAGGCAGATGGTCTCGGTGGCGACGGCGCTGATTCCGTTTTTGGAGCACGACGACGCAAACAGAGCGCTCATGGGCTCGAACATGCAGCGTCAAGCCGTTCCACTGCTACGCACCTCGGCGCCGCTGGTCGGCACCGGCCTTGAGCATCGCGCCCTGACTGACACCGGCGAGGTTCTGCTGGCTCACCGGGATGGCGTTGTGGAGTATGCCGACGCCAATAAGATTGTTGTTCGTGCCGCTGATGGCAAGGGCGCCGACGAGTACTTCATGCCGAAGTTCGTTCGCTCAAACCAGGGTACCTGCATCAATCATCGGCCTATAGTCGCCGAGGGACAGACGGTCTCGGCGGGCGAGGTATTGGCTGACGGACCATCAAGTGATCAGGGCGAGCTAGCCTTGGGACAGAACCTTCTCGTGGCGTTTATGCCCTGGGAGGGGTACAACTACGAAGATGCCATTATTCTCTCTGAGCGCTTGGTGAAAGAGGATCTCCTGACCTCCATCCATATAGAGGAGTACGAGGTCGAAGCGCGCGATACCAAGTTGGGACCCGAGGACATCACTCGGGAAATCCCCAACGTGGGCGAAGAGATTCTTGCAGATCTCGATGAGGATGGGGTCATCCGCATCGGCGCGGAGGTATTCCCCGGAGATGTACTTGTAGGTAAGGTCACGCCGAAGGGTGACACGGAGCTTACCGCCGAGGAGCGGCTGCTTCGAGCGATTTTCGGCGAAAAAGCACGTGAAGTCAGGGACACCTCACTTCGAGTACCGCACGGCGAGACTGGGCGTGTAATCGGTATCAGGAAGTTCAGTCGTGCTGCCGGAGATGATCTGTCGCCTGGCGTAAACGAGCTAGTCCGTGTCAAGGTCGCCCAGAAGCGAAAGATCTCCGAGGGCGACAAGCTCGCCGGTCGACACGGCAACAAAGGTGTAATCTCGAAGATACTCCCGGTGGAAGATATGCCTTTCCTTGCGGACGGAACGCCAGTGGATGTCATCCTCAATCCGCTGGGTGTGCCTAGCCGAATGAACATCGGGCAGCTACTCGAAACCCACCTTGGGTGGGCTTCGTTTGTGGGCTGGTCCGATGACGAAAAGCAGAAGGAGCCGGTAGAGGGCCCGAACTTCGTTTCTACTCCGGTTTTCGACGGGGCAAAAGAAGAAGAGATATCGAGGGTTCTAGGAGCGGCCAATAACAACATGCTGATGAAAGCCAAGGCTCGCTATGGCGACAAGGTCATCGAGAGCTCAGTTCCTCGCTTGACTCCAGAGGGCAAGGCGCCCCTCTTTGACGGTCGAACAGGAGAGCCGTTCAGGGAGCCTGTAACCGTAGGTCAGATTTATATTCTCAAGCTGCTGCACCTGGTAGATGACAAGATTCACGCTCGTTCTACGGGCCCATACTCCCTGATAACGCAGCAGCCTCTCGGAGGTAAGGCGCAATTCGGCGGACAGCGCTTTGGCGAGATGGAAGTTTGGGCGCTGTACGCGTATGGCGCGGCCTACCTCTTGCAGGAGATACTCACCATCAAATCTGATGACGTGCTTGGTAGGGTGAAAGCATACGAGAGCATAGTGAAGGGCGACAATATACCCGAACCCGGGATACCCGAGTCCTTCAAGGTGCTTGTGAAAGAGATGCAGTCACTCTGTCTTGACGTCGAGGTTCTGTCAGAGGACGGCGGAGCGATTGGGCTGAAAGAGGATACGGACGATATCTTCCAGACTGCACAGGAGCTTGGACTTGATTTGGGAACCGAGGACCCGCTTGAGGCGGAACAGATTTCCACTGTGGATCTGGAGAGACTGATCGAGAGTGACGTTTGTGCACTGGATTTGCCCGACGACCTCACTGAGGAGGAGTAGCACGTGCTTGATATAGACGTGAACAACTTCGACCGTTTACGGATTGGACTGGCATCGTCAAAAAAGGTCCGGCAGTGGTCGAAAGGCGAGGTCAAAAAGGCCGAAACTATCAACTATCGCACGCTCAAGCCCGAAAAGGACGGACTGTTTTGCGAAAAGATATTTGGTCCCACTAAGGACTGGGAGTGCCACTGCGGCAAGTATAAGCGCGTGCGCTTCAAGGGCATCGTGTGCGAGCGCTGCGGCGTCGAGGTCACAAGGGCGAAGGTTCGTAGAGATCGGATGGGCCACATTGAGCTTGCGGCTCCGGTAAGCCATATCTGGTACTTCAAAGGCGTGCCGAGCAGGCTCGGCTACTTGCTCGATATAGCTCCTAAGGATCTTGAGAAGGTTCTCTATTTCGCTGCCTCCATCATCACGAGCGTAAATGAAGATGACCGTGAGGCTGACATGCCCGTTCTCAGGGACGAGCTCGCGGCGGATATGGATAGCCTTGAGGCTGAGATGCAACAGGAAATTGCAGCCACGATTGAAAACCGGGACAAAATGATTGCCAGAGCCAAGGGAGAGGTTGATCCCGAGGATGGCGATCATGTTGACGGCGAACCTCTTGGCGCTGATAGCATCAAAAAGCTTGAAAAAGAGTGCGAGCAGGAGATTCGCGACATTACCGAGGACTACGAGGATCGTCGCGACCTTTACAGCAAGGCTTTCGAGACGTTCCAGAAGTTGACCCCAAAGATGCTAATTCCAAACGAGGCATTGTATAGGGAGATGAAGTCCCGTTATGGTGACTACTTCCGTGGGGGAATGGGCGCTGAGGCTATCAGAGATCTCCTCGATCAGATCAATCTGGAGGAGTTGGCTGCCGGACTGCGCACGATAATCGCGGAAGGTAAGGGCCAAGCAAAAGAGAGGGCAACCAAAAGGCTCAAGGTGGTTGCCGCCCTGAAGGGCTCAAGCAATCATCCAAGCTGGATGATACTGGATGCGATTCCAGTTATCCCACCGGATCTCAGGCCCATGGTTCAGCTCGATGGCGGCCGTTTCGCTACAAGTGACCTGAACGACCTGTATCGTAGGGTTATAAACCGCAACAATCGTCTCAAGCGCCTCCTTGATTTGGGTGCACCTGAGATCATCGTCAACAACGAGAAGAGGATGTTGCAAGAAGCGGTAGACGCGCTTTTCGACAATGGTCGCCGCGGCCGTCCCGTAACCGGTCCAGGCAACCGTCCGCTGAAGTCGATTGCCGATATGCTCAAGGGCAAGCAAGGGCGCTTTAGGCAAAACCTTCTCGGAAAGAGGGTCGACTATTCTGGCCGCTCGGTTATTGTTGTCGGTCCCGAACTGAAGTTGCACCAATGCGGCTTGCCGAAGACCATGGCACTCGAACTATTCAAGCCCTTCGTCATGAAGCGTCTTGTCGATCTGGACTATGCGCAGAATATCAAGAGCGCGAAGCGCATGGTGGATAGAGGCAGGCCCGTAATTTGGGATGTCCTCGAAGAGGTGATCCGGGACCATCCGGTCATGCTCAACCGTGCACCAACCCTGCACCGCCTCGGCATACAGGCATTCGAGCCTGTACTGGTGGAGGGCAAGGCTATAAGAATTCACCCGATGGTTTGTACTGCATTCAACGCTGACTTCGACGGTGATCAGATGGCGGTTCATGTGCCCATCTCCGCCGAGGCACAGGCGGAGGCAAGAGTGCTCATGCTGTCAACCAACAATATCAAGTCGCCTGCTACTGGGCGGCCAGTGGTCACGCCTACGCAAGATATGATCATCGGACTTTTTTACCTTACGTCTACCAGGGAAGGCATGCCTGGGGAAGGCAGGGTATTTGCAAGTCCGCACGAGGCCACTTTGGCCTATGACGCACGCAGTGGCCTTGATTTGCAGGCCTCGATCTCAGTCCGTTTGCGCAGAGACGTTGTCGAGGAGCGCAGGGAAGGCAAGCAGATCGTCGCTTTCGAGCGTAAGGCGGGGGAGCGGCTTGAGACCTCTGTGGGTCGGGTGTTCTTCAACCGCGCCTTGCCCGAGGATCACCCCTTCATCAACTACGATGTAGACAAGAAGGCCATCTCCAAGATAGTTGAAGGCTGCGCGAACCGGTACTCCACCAATATCATGGTTGGCATACTCGATGAACTCAAGCGCCTGGGCTTCCACTACGCGACTCGTGCGGGACTGACCGTTTCTGTTTACGACGCCAAGATACCCGATGCAAAGCAGGGTATTCTTGATAAGGCCCGCTCCAAAGTAGAGGACATCAACCAAAAGTATGATCGAGGATTGATAACCGGCGGAGAGAGACACCGGCAAATCGTCGAGATATGGACGATGGCCACTGATGATGTCGGCGAAGCGATGGCCGCCAGTTTCGACAGGTTCAATCCAATCTATATGATGGCTAACTCTGGAGCCCGCGGAAACATCAAGCAGATTCGTCAGCTTGCTGGAATGCGGGGATTGATGGCCAAATCCAATGGATTTATCGTCGAACGACCGATTGCTTCCAACTTCCGAGAGGGACTGCCGGTCCTGGAGTACTACCTGTCTGCGCATGGTGCCAGAAAGGGATTGGCCGATACCGCACTCAGAACCGCGGACTCAGGTTATCTAACAAGGAAGCTCGTTGATGTAGCACAAGACGTAATCGTCCGGGAGACAGATTGCGGTACAGATGAAGGGCTTGTAATCGCGCTCGAACTCGAGTCGGATGAAGCCCGAGGCGATAGTAATCTGGTTGGCCGCTGCCTGCTGCGTCCAGTTGCTGATCCGGCAACCGGCGAGATCATAGCGGATAGTGGAGACTATCTCCGCCCGAGTGATGTTGATGCCATTATGGCCGCAGGTGTAGAGGCCGTAGAAGTCAGAGCAGTGATGACGTGTCACGCGAAGCACGGCATATGCCAGAAGTGCTACGGATGGGATCTGGCAAGCAGTGCTCCGGTCGAAATCGGTACCGCAGTTGGAATCATAGCTGCTCAGTCTATCGGCGAGCCGGGCACGCAGTTGACCATGAGAACGTTCCATACTGGAGGATTAGGCGAAAAAGACATAACGGGCGCCGAGCGCAATATGTTGGAGTGGCAGGGAGCCGTTCTGTACTACAAGGAAGGCGCTGCTCACGGACTCCCTCGCGTGACAGAGTTGTTCGAGGCCCGGAAGAATCCCAAGGGTGCAGCGGTTCTGTCATCTGTCGCCGGTGAGTTGAGTGTCGAGCAAGAAGGCGACATCTGCAGGTTGATCATCCTCGACACCACCAAGCAAGATGGTTCGCGCCTGGAAAGCTATCAGGTTCCCAGGGCTCGTATACGTCATGGATTGGTTACGGGATCTAAAGTTGCAGTTGGTGACAGGCTCACGGAGGGCGCCGTCAACATTCATGAGCTGCTTCGCCTAAAGGGATCCGGAGATGTGCTTCGTTACCTGGTCGATGAGGTGCAGGCGGTCTATCGTAGCCAGGGAGTCGATATCAATGATAAGCATATTGAGGTGATCGCCCGCCAGATGCTGAAGAGAGTCACTGTTATTGAAGCAGGCGACACAGAGTTCCTGCCTGGACAGCTTGTCGATCGCTTTATCTTTGAGACGGCGAACCGAGGGGTGATGGCAAACGGAGGGACTCCCGGCGCAGCTTCTCCCGTTCTCCTTGGGATTACCAAGGCCTCTCTTGCAACGGATAGCTATCTGTCAGCTGCTTCTTTCCAGGAGACGACTCGGGTTCTTACCGACGCAGCCATTGCGGGTAAAGAGGATAGCCTGCTCGGATTGAAAGAGAACGTGATTATCGGGAAGCTTATTCCGGCCGCGACTGGAATGAAGCGGTATCGAGGCGTAACTCTTACCTATAAGGGCCAAAAGGCAGAGTGGGATGCTGCTACCGAAGATCCGCTACCACAGTTTGCCCCCGATGACCTTCGCGAGCTACATGCCATGCTTCCCAAGCCGTCGTTGCGGTCAGAGAGTGCAGAGCTCCTCGGAGGAGACACATCACAGTTCTTCGCTGACTTTGACAGCGCTGGCGGCGATGATATTTTTGCCGATGTGTCGGGTTTCTCGGATAAAGTATTTGAGCCCGAGGTCGAGGACGAGGGTAAAGGCCAAAGTGCCGAAGAGGGTGCCTCACAGCCCCTTGATGCCATGGAGGTGAGCCCGAATCCTGAGGCCGATGACAGCCCCATACCTCAGTCGGATGGCCAGGAGGCGCTTTCAACAGATGCCGGGGTTATAGAGCTTGGCCTTCCGGTCAGAGTTGAAAGAGCTTTGATCAGCGCTGGAGTAATGAGCATCGGCGAGCTTCTGAACAAGGGAAGCAACGGCCTGCTCTCAATTGAAGGACTGGGAGCAAAGTCTATAAGCGAGATACGCGCTCGACTCGAGTCGGCAGGACATACCCTCGCGTGATTTAGGAGCCGGCGTCGCAGAGACCCTGCGGTGCCGGCTTTTGCGGTTTGCTTCAGGAGACAAGCATGGACACGCCCGGGTACGTGGCGTTTGACATCCTTAGTGTCGACTGATACAGTCCCCAGTTGTGGTTTTACTTGGTGTCAGATTGCGCCAGTAGCCATAAATATCGTACGAATGAAGGAGAGAAGCGTTGCCCACTATCAATCAGCTGGTCCGCAAGGGCCGTAAGGCCAAAGCTACGAAAAGCTCTACTCCGGCCCTCAAGGGAAATCCCCAAAAGCGTGGGGTTTGCACTCGTGTTTATACAACCACGCCCAAGAAGCCTAACTCGGCTTTGAGAAAGGTTGCCAGGGTCCGCCTGGTCAATCAGATGGAGATCACGGCGTACATTCCGGGAATCGGACACAACCTTCAGGAGCACTCCATAGTCCTGGTTCGGGGTGGCCGCGTAAAAGATCTTCCTGGAGTCAGGTACAAGGTAATTCGGGGAACGCTTGACGCTGCGGGTGTCAATAACAGGGTTCAGGCAAGGTCCCGGTATGGAGCCAAGAAGCCGAAATAGTCGATGGATGGAAAGCTGATCGCGGGAGAGTGTCTTTCGCGGTTTGCTACAACCCGAGGAGTGAAGAATGCCAAGGCGTGCTGCAGCAACCCGACGTGAAATAGTCGGGGACATACAATACAACAACAAGTTGATCACCCAGTTGATCAACAAGGTTCTCCTCCACGGCAAGCGCTCTATTGCCGAGCGCATGGTGTATGACGCATTTGCGCTCATTGAGAGCCGGTCCGGAGCCGATCCTTTGGCCACGTTCAAGAAGGCCATGGACAATGTGCGGCCCACCCTTGAGGTTCGTCCAAAGCGGGTTGGCGGTGCCACATACCAGGTTCCTATCGAAGTGAACTCACGACGCTCCACTACACTAGCGATTCGCTGGATGGTCAACTTTGCCCGCAAGAGGAGAGAGAAGACGATGTCCGAGCGCATTGCCAATGAGATACTCGATGCCTCTAACGGAACTGGCGCATCGGTCAAGAAGCGTGAGGATCTTTACAAGATGGCCGAGTCCAACAGGGCCTTTAGCCATTACCGTTGGTAGCCAGCGCAAGTTTCTGCCGATCGAACCTTAGAACACTTTGCCAAGAGACGATGGGTAAAACACGAGGATAGTAGAGGAAAGTACAGTTCATGGCTCAGAAGAAATACCCAATATCCAAGACCCGAAACATCGGGATCATGGCCCACATAGACGCCGGGAAGACGACCACTACCGAGCGGATTTTGTTCTATACCGGAAAGTCTCACAAGATCGGTGAGGTCCATGATGGTGCTGCCGCCATGGACTGGATGATCCAGGAGCAGGAGCGCGGTATCACAATCACATCCGCTGCGACCACGTGTTTTTGGAGAGATCATCGCATTCAGATTATCGATACTCCCGGGCACGTGGACTTTACCGTTGAGGTGGAACGCTCGCTGAGGGTGCTCGACGGCGCCTGCGCTGTATTCTGTGCGGTAGGGGGTGTCGAGCCACAGTCCGAGACCGTCTGGCGCCAGGCTGACAACTACAAGGTTCCCCGTATGGCTTACATCAACAAGATGGACCGGACCGGTGCAGACTTCTTCAATGTTATTCGGATGATGAAGGATCGCCTGAATACACGCCCGGTGCTACTGCAGCTGCCCATTGGCTCAGAGGACCGCTTTACCGGGATTATCGATTTGCTGGCGATGAATGCGATCTTCTTCAATGAAGATGACAAAGGTATCAATCCTTCCACCGGCGAGATTCCTGCCGAGCTTGCTGATGATGCGGAGCTTTACAGGGCTGAGCTGGTTGAGGCTGCTGCCGAGTACGACGACGCGCTTCTCGAAAAGTTCCTCGCCGAAGAGGATATCGAAATCGGCGAACTGCAGGCCGCACTCCGTCAGGCCACTATTGACTGTGCGATTACGCCTGTTGTCTGCGGGGCCTCCTTCAAGAACAAGGGAGTTCAGGCGCTACTCGATGCGATCATCGACTATCTTCCATCTCCCGTAGACATTCCTGCCATCCGGGGCAAAGATGTCCGCACAGATGAGGAAATCGTTCGTGAGGCCGATGGGAAAGCACCATTTGCCGCTCTCGCATTCAAGGTCATGACCGATCCATACGTTGGTAAGCTGACCTACTTCCGAGTTTATTCGGGCTCCATGTCCGCAGGATCGTATGTTCTCAACTCTACCAAGGGACACAAGGAGCGTATCGGCCGCCTGCTCGAGATGCATGCCAATCACCGCGAAGACATCACCGATGTCTCGGCGGGTGATATCGTTGCTGCGGTCGGATTGAAGAACACGACGACCGGTGACACGCTTTGCTCGGATAGCCAACCAGTTGTGCTTGAGTCGATGGAGTTTCCTGACCCGGTTATCGATATCGCAATTGAGCCCAAGACCAAGGTGGACCAGGAGAAGCTCGGTCAGTCTCTGGCCAGGCTCGCTGAGGAGGATCCCACATTCAGGGTGCGCTCCGATGAGGAGACAGGCCAGACCATCATCGCCGGGATGGGCGAGTTGCACCTAGAGGTCATTGTCGACAGACTGTTGCGTGAATTCAAGGTCGAGGCCAACGTCGGTAAGCCGCAAGTCGCGTATCGCGAGACAGTCGGCAAGCGGGTCGACGGTGTCGACATGAAATTCGCTCGGCAAACGGGCGGGCGAGGTCAGTATGGTCACGTAGTCATAAATGTTGTGCCGCAAGAGGCTGGAGTCGGATACGAGTTTGCGAGCAAAATCGTCGGCGGCGCTGTTCCAAAAGAGTACATTCCCGCAGTTGACAAGGGCATCCAGGAGGCCCTTGGCTCAGGCGTTCTTGCCGGATACCCAGTAGTTGATGTCAAGGTTGAGCTTGTAGACGGCTCCTATCACGAGGTTGACTCCTCGGAGATGGCCTTCAAAATAGCCGGCTCCATGGCGATCAAAGATGGGCTGCGCAAGGCAACCCCCAAACTTCTTGAGCCGATGATGGCGGTAGAGGTCGCCACACCGGAAGACTTCATGGGAGATGTCATGGGCGATCTCTCGAGTCGTCGAGGCCAGATCGAAGGCATAGAGCCTCGCGGAGGAGCCCAGATAGTACGTGCCAAAGTGCCTTTGTCTGAGATGTTCGGCTATGCGACGGACCTTCGCAGTCGCACCCAGGGCCGCGCGTCGTACACAATGCAGTTCCACGCTTATGAGCAGGTACCCAAGTCCGTAGCCGAAGAGATCGTCGCCAAAGTTGGCGGCGAAGTGAGCCGAGGATAGGAATCATGGCCAAGAAAAAGTTTGAGCGCACCAAGCCGCACGTCAACATCGGCACTATCGGTCACGTCGACCATGGTAAGACCACGCTGACTGCCGCTATCACCAAGACACTTGCCGAAAAAGGGTGGGCTGATTTCACCCCCTTCGACCAGATCGATAAAGCCCCCGAAGAGCGTGAGCGCGGTATCACTATCGCTATCGCACACGTAGAGTACGAGTCCGAATCTCGTCACTACGCTCACGTCGACTGCCCGGGTCACGCTGACTACGTCAAGAACATGATCACCGGTGCCGCGCAGATGGACGGCGCTATCCTAGTTGTCTCGGCAGCGGATGGCCCTATGCCCCAGACACGCGAGCATATCCTGCTCGCCCGTCAGGTTGGCGTTCCGCACATCGTGGTCTTCTTGAACAAGGTTGACATGGTCGATGATCCCGAACTTCTCGAGCTTGTAGAGCTTGAGATTCGCGAGCTGCTAAACGAGTACGAGTTTCCGGGCGATGACACACCTGTAATCAAGGGCTCGGCACTAAAGGCGCTAGAGGGCGACGAGTCGGCCAAAGAAGCGATCTTTGAGCTTATCGCAGCGGTAGACAGCCACGTTCCGATTCCCGTACGCGAGATCGACAAGCCATTCCTCATGGCGGTAGAGGACGTCTTTACCATCACAGGTCGCGGTACGGTAGCCACAGGCCGCGTTGAAAGAGGCGTGGTAAAGGTCGGAGACGACGTCGAGATAGTCGGTATCCGCGATACCCACAAGACCGTCGTTACCGGTGTGGAGATGTTTCGCAAGCTCCTCGATGAGGCTCAGGCCGGAGATAACGTGGGCGTGCTTTTGCGCGGTGTCTCGCGTACCGATATCGAGCGCGGCCAGGTGCTTTGCAAGCCCGGCTCGATCACCCCTCACACCGAGTTCCTAGGCCAAGTCTACGTGCTTACCAAAGAAGAAGGCGGACGTCACACTCCGTTTTTCGATGGATATCGCCCGCAGTTTTACTTCCGTACCACAGACGTGACCGGCATCGCTCACCTGCCCGAGGGCACCGAGATGGTAATGCCCGGTGACAACGTGGAGATCCGCGGCGAGCTCATCGCTCCGATCGCGATGGAGGATGGCTTGAGATTTGCCATCCGCGAAGGCGGAAGAACCGTAGGCTCGGGACGAGTAACAAAGATTTTGAAGTAGATTTAGCCGAGATCAGATCTCTCGTTTACGACGGAGGGCAGAGAGTTGCAGAACCAAAAGATAAGAATTCGACTGAAGGGTTACGATCATGAGATCGTAGATCAGTCGACAAAGATGATCGTTGACACGGCCCAGAAAACGGGTGCAAAGGTTTCTGGTCCGATACCTTTGCCAACCGAGCGTAACCTTTACTGCGTGATCCGCTCGCCGCACGTCAACAAGGACAGCCGTGAGCACTTTGAGATGAAGACCCACAAGCGGCTAATCGACATCCTTGAGCCTACAGCAAAGACGGTCGATTCGTTGATGAGGCTGGATCTGCCCGCCGGAGTTGATATTGAGATTAAATTATAGGTCAGATGCCGGTATTTCCGGCTGTGGTGCAGTCCTCTGGAAGATGCACAAAAGGTGTGCACTGAGGCCCCAAGACTGCGAGTAGAAGTGGAGCTTGATGAGTATGAACACAATTTTAGGTAGAAAACTGGGGATGACCCAGCTCTGGAGTGAGAGCGATAATCTCATTCCCGTGACTGTCATTGAGGCTGGTCCCTGTGCGGTAGTCCAGGTAAAGACACCGCAGAATGATGGCTATTCGGCGGCGCAAATCGCCTTTGGTCATATCAAGGAGTCTGCTGTCAACAAGCCAATGAAAGGCCACTTTGAAAAGGCCAAGGTTGAGCCCAAGCGCCATCTAGCCGAAGTCGCTCTCGATGAAGGCCACTCGGTCAAGGCTGGCGATGTGCTCACGGTTGAGAGCTTCGAAGCGGGCCAGAGTGTTCATGTGAGCGGCACGAGCAAGGGTAAAGGATTTGCCGGAGTCATGAAGCGGCACAACTTCCGCGGTGGTCCAGGTGGACATGGCTCACACTTCCATCGTGCCCCGGGCTCCATAGGAATGTGCGCTACCCCAGCTCGCGTTCTCAAAGGAACCAAGATGCCCGGGCGGATGGGTGGAGAGAGTGTGACCGTTCGTAATCTGGAGATCGTTCGTATTGATCCAGAGCGAAATCTATTGATCGTAAAAGGCGCTGTTCCTGGTGGAAAAGGCGCATTGTTGACGATTCGCAAGGCGTAACCAGCAGGCGGTAGCCGCCTGGCAGCGGTTTGATTGCATACACGAGGAGTGCTAAGACGATGGCAACGATAGACATCAAAGACATATCTGGAAAGAAGGTTGGTGTAAAAGATGTGGCGGACGGCGTTTTCGCTATCGAGCCGCATACTTTCGCGATGCACCAGGTGGTGCGAAGCCAGCGGGCCGCATGGCGCTCTGGAACTCACAGCACAAAAGGCCGCAGTGAGGTTTCCGGCGGTGGAAGCAAGCCTTGGCGCCAGAAGGGTACGGGACGTGCTCGTCAAGGAACCATAAGGGCGCCCCAGTGGAAAGGCGGAGGAGTCGTCTTCGGCCCCACTCCGCGCAGCTACGCATTCAGGATTCCCGGTAAGATGATAAAACTTGCTATGCGCAGTGCGCTTTCTGCAAAAACTGCCGAGGGTGCACTTGTGGTAGTCGAGAATTTTGGCTTTGCTGAGCCATCTACCAAGAGAGCCGCAGAGACCCTTAGGAACTTAGGTATAGAGGGTCGCGTAACCGTTGTTGTAGCCAACGACGATTTTGAAACTGCTCTGTCTTTTCGCAATATTCCCAAAGTTCAGGTGATAACCGTGGGACAGGCAAACACCTACGATCTTGTAAACAATAATGCCGTGCTGATAGACAGCAACACTTTGAGCTCACTCGAGGGGGTGCTTTTGTAAATGCCGATCTCTCACAGTGTCATCATCAGGCCGATTGTTTCTGAGAAATCATATGAAATGATCGCCGATAACAGGTATTCTTTCGAGGTTGCCAAAACTGCGACAAAACCGCAGATTGCTACTGCGGTAACAGAGGTTTTTGGCGTTACCGTTTTGAGTGTGAATACCATGAATGTCTCTGGCAAGCCTCGTCGGTTGCGTAATCGCAAGGGGCTTACCCGTTCGTGGAAGAAGGCGATCGTCACTCTCAAAGAGGGCGACACGATAGAGTTTTTCGCGGCGCCCTAGGCGTCACTGAAAGTGCTATTAGTGGTTCCGGGCCAGCAATGGAGCCGCCCGGCACCGTGGTAGTCCGGCGTCGATACTGTCAGTCGAGGTTCAACTCGACGGTCACAAGCAGTAGCGGCAATCGGACTGGAAGGAGAAACGATGGGAATAAAGAAATACAGACCGACATCACCGGGCCGCCGATTCCAGTCGGTATCGGACTTTTCCGAGATAACCAAGTCGGAGCCGGAGAAGTCGTTGCTGGAGCCGCTGCACAAAAAGGGCGGTCGAAACAACTATGGACGTATTACGACACGCCATCAGGGCGGTGGACACAAGCGTCGGTATCGCAGAATTGACTTCAAGCGATCGAAGGACAGCGTTCCTTCGCGAGTGGCGTCTATCGAGTATGACCCGAATCGCTCGGCTCGTATTGCGCTGCTTCACTACGCCGATGGCGAGAAGCGCTATATTCTCGCGCCGAAGGGCCTTCAGGTCGGCACTACTGTGGTCAGTGGTCCGGAAGCTGATATCAAGCCCGGTAACGCATTGATGCTCAAGGATATTCCGACCGGAACCGTGGTTCACGCTGTGGAGCTTCATCCGGGCAAGGGTGCCGCCATGGCTCGTTCGGCGGGGACATCCATCCAGTTGATGGGCAAGGAGGGCGACTATGCAATATTGCGCATGCCCTCTAGCGAAATGCGCCGCGTGCTCCTTATTTGTCGCGCCACCGTTGGTGAGGTCGGCAACTCGGATCATGGCAATATCACTGTAGGCAAGGCCGGAAGAGCTCGCTGGAAGGGTATTCGTCCCACGGTCAGAGGCACCGCAATGAACCCTGTCGATCACCCTCACGGTGGTGGTGAAGGCAAGAACAAAACCGCAGGGCGTCACCCGGTATCACCCTGGGGCGTTCCGACCAAAGGTCATCGCACGCGTGCGAAAGGCAAGTTATCCAATCGCCTTATCATTCGTCGGCGCAAGAAATAACGATTAGCGCAAGGGAGCTGAAAGAAGATCATGAGCAGGAGTCTCAAGAAGGGCCCATTCGTGCAAGCACGCTTGCTCGCTCGAATACAGCAGATGAACGAGACCGGCGAGAAGAGGGTCGTCAAGACCTGGTCGCGCGCTTCGACCATATTTCCCGAGATGGTCGGCCACACCATTGCGGTACACGATGGGCGCAAGCACGTCCCCGTGTATGTTACTGAGTCGATGGTGGGACATAAGCTCGGCGAATTCTCCCCGACCCGCACGTTCCGCGGCCATGCGGCCGACAAGAAAGGCAAGAGGTAGGAAAGATGGAAGCAAGAGCTGTTGCACGATATGTGCGGGTAAGTCCGCGTAAGGCTCGACTCGTGGTGGACTTGATTCGCGGCAAGTCAGTCGCAGATGCGGCCGCAATTCTAAAGTTTACTCCGCGCGCCGCTGCGGAAGTCGTCGAGAAATTGCTGAATAGCGCCGTAGCGAACGCCGAGAAGAATCTTAAGCTCAAGGCGGATGGCTTGTACGTTGCGGCTACCTATGTTGATGAGGGCCCAACGCTGAAAAGAGTAAGCCCTCGTGCTCGGGGTCGTGCTTTTCGTATCAACAAGCGTACAAGTCACGTAACAATCATTCTCAAGCAAGGAAAGGAGGCGTAGGGCATGGGACAGAAGGTATATCCTATCGGAATTAGGCTTGGGATTACCGAGGACTGGCGTTCAAGGTGGTACCAGGGCAAGGGCTACAGTGAGACGCTTGCCCAGGATCTCAAGATTCGCGAACTGCTGTTCAAGCGCTTGCGCCGAGCGGCCTTGTCGCGTGTCGAGATAGAGCGCAAAGGCGACAAATCCGCAGTGACTTTGTGGACAGCGCGCCCAGGAATCGTGATCGGTAAAAAAGGCACGGAAGTAGATACCTTGAGAAAGGATATCGAGCAGATCACGGGTGGACAGGTCGCTGTCAATATCGTTGAAATCACCCGACCGGAGCTCGACGCAGTGCTTGTTGCCCAGGGCGTTGCCGAGCAGCTCGTGGGTAGAGTCGCATTCCGCCGCGCGATGCGCAAGGCGGTTACTTCCGCCATGAAGGGCGGCGCGCTCGGTATTCGTATTCAGTGTTCGGGATGCCTCGGCGGCGCTGAGATGAGCCGTCGAGAGTGGTACCGCGAGGGCCGGGTTCCGTTGCACACACTTAGAGCCAAGATTGATTACGGCATCGCCGAGGCACACACAACGATGGGTGTTATCGGCGTCAAGGTTTGGATATACAGGTACGAGGTGCTTCCGGGTCAATCTCGACAGGAGCCCTTGAATGAGCGTGGCCGTCCTTCCAGGCCTGCTCGTAACGAAGGCCAAAGGAGGCGCTAGATGCTTCTGCCAAAAAGAGTCAAACATCGCAAGGTGCAGCGGGGCTCACGAAAGGGCTTCGCAAAGGGTGGCACGGAGATCAACTTCGGCGATTACGGGATCAAGGCCCTAGAGGCCGGCTGGATCACCAATCGCCAGATCGAATCCGCCCGTATCGCGATGACACGTTACATGAAGCGTGGAGGTAAGGTCTGGATCAACATCTTTCCGGACAAGCCCATAACCCAGAAGCCCGCCGAGACACGTATGGGCTCAGGGAAAGGGAATCCGGAGAAGTGGGTTGCTGTGGTAAAGCCCGGCAGGGTGATGTTTGAGCTGTCAGGCGTTTCCGAGGAGATTGCGCGAGAAGCGATTCGTCTTGCGCGGCACAAGCTTCCCATCAAGACCAAATTTGTCGCGCGCGCTGATACTGGTGGTGAGAGATAGATGAAGGTTACTGAGATAACAAAAATGTCCGACTCGGAGGTTGCTGAAAAGATCAAGGAGACCAGGACCGAACTGTTCAACCTGAGATTTCAGCTGGCCACAGGAAGACTGGATAATCCTGCGCGGATCAAGACCATTAAGAGGGAGATCGCGCGCTTGCATACTGAGCTTCGTATGAGGGAGCTCCGCGCCCAGCGCGAGAGCGCCGCCTCGTAAGAGATGTTGGAGGATAAGGTGACAGAAGAGCGCAACAGCAGAAAGGTGCGGCAGGGAGTGGTAGTCTCCGCATCCGGTGATAAGACTTGCGTCGTGAGTATCTCGGACAGAAAGCGGCATCCGCTTTATGGAAAGATGATCACCCGTAGCAAGAAATATCACGCCCATGATGAGAACAATGAGTGCGCAATCGGCGACACCGTTCTGATCATGGAGACCCGTCCGCTGTCTAGGTTGAAGAGATGGCGTTTGGTCGAGATTGTAGAGAAGGCACGTTAGTAACCTGGCAAAGTATGTGCGATGCCGCTGGCTTTCGCACCTCTGGTTTGCCGTATGCCGACGGAGGAAGTAAATGATTCAGGCAGAAACGCGATTAAAGGTAGCTGACAACTCGGGAGCCCGCAAAGTGGCGTGCATCAAGGTCCTGGGTGGATCCAAGCGTCGCTATGCGTATGTGGGCGATGTGATCGTCTGTGCTGTAAAAGAGGCGATTCCCAATGGAACAGTCAAAAAGGGAGATGTAGTTCGCGCCGTTGTGGTTCGCACAAAGAAGGAGATCCGGCGCAAGGATGGCAGCTACATCAAGTTTGATGAGAACGCCGCTGTAGTCATCGATCATCAGGGTAACCCGAGGGGCACACGTATTTTCGGCCCGGTCGCTCGTGAGCTGCGCGATCGGCGTTATATGAAAATAGTGTCGCTCGCCCCTGAGGTTCTATAGAAGGAGAGTAAGAATGTCCCGCTCATTGTTTGTTCGCAAAGGCGACAAGGTAAAGGTTATAGCCGGCAAGGATAAAGGCAAGGAAAGCCGTGTGCTGGCTGTAAACCCGGAGAAGCGTCGACTTGTCGTTGAGCATGTGAATATGATCAAGAAGCATCGCCGCCCTACGAGGACTCAGCCCCAGGGGGGCATCCTTGAAATGGAAGGCACCATCCACATAAGCAATATTATGCTGATTTGCCCCAGTTGCTCTCAGGCTACAAGGGCTGGACGGCGCCGGGATGAAGGAAAGCGAATTCGGGTTTGCAAGAAGTGTGGCGCAGATATAGACAAGTGACCCGCAGGGGTCTAAAGGTGATTGCGTGGGGTCGGAAATCCTGCGCATAAACACGACACGGAGGAAGTTTTAGATGGAACCAAGATTCAAGACCAGGTACAGGGAAGAAGTCGCCGGCAAGCTGATGAGTGAGCTTGGGTACAGCAATATTCATCAGGTCCCCAGACTCGAGAAGATCGTAGTTAACATGGGTGTTGGCGAGGCGGCCCAAGATGCCAAGGCACTCGATGCGGCAATGCGGGATCTCGCGATCATCACCGGTCAGAAGCCCAAGCTCAATCGGGCCAGAAAATCGATCGCTGGCTTCAAGATTCGCCAGGGAATGCCGATCGGTGCAAAGGTTACCCTGCGCGGAGCCAGAATGTGGGAGTTTTTTGATCGCCTCGTGACCACGGCTATACCGCGGGTCAGGGACTTTCGCGGACTAAATCCAAACTCCTTTGACGGTTCCGGCAACTACTCCATGGGATTGACTGAGCAGCTGGTTTTCCCTGAGATCGACTACGACAAGATCGATAGGGTTAGAGGAATGGATATCACCTTTGTCACCACTGCAAGCAGTGATGATGAGGCGAGGGCCTTGCTTCAGGCATTCGCCTTTCCGTTCAAGAGAAAAAAGGGAATGTAAGGCGCCTCGTCGCCCACAAGGAGGTTAGTAGTGGCCAAGAAGTCTATGATAGCCAAAGCCAAGAGGACACCGCGGTTTGCAGTTCGTGCCGTGAATCGTTGTATGCGCTGCGGACGCCCAAGAGGTTTCTACAGACAGTTTGGATTGTGCAGGATATGCCTGAGAGTGCTTGCAAGTCGCGGTGAGCTACCCGGAGTTCGCAAGGCTAGCTGGTAGCTTTTGTGTGAAGGACCTGGCGAGAAGGCGCATTCACCACGGGTGAGTGCGAACCGGCGCGAGGAATGGATTTGAACCATAGGAGGTTGAAATAATGAGCATGACGGATCCAATAGCAGACATGTTGACGAGGGTGAGAAACGCTAACTCGGCGTTTAAATCCTCGGTGACGATGCCGGCTTCTAAGAAGTTGGTAGAGATAGCAAGGGTTATGAAGCATGAGGGATACATCGACGACTATACTGTCGTGTCGGGCGATCCGCAGGACACGCTTGAGATAGCGTTAAAGTATGGACCCAGAAGGCAGCGTACAATCACCGGTATTCGCAGAATATCGAAGCCCGGATTGCGCGTGTACGCGAAAAAGGAAGATCTTCCGAGGGTTCTCGGCGGTCTTGGTATTGCCGTGGTTTCAACGTCAAGCGGAGTGATGACCGATCGCGAGGCCCGTAAAGCGGGCGTTGGCGGAGAAGTCATCGCTTACATCTGGTAGTCGGACTGGACTGAAAGGAAAGGAGCATCGCCGTGTCTCGTATCGGCAAACAGCCCATCCCGGTCCCTTCCGGGGTAGAGGTAAAGAATGAAAACAACAGGGTTACGGTCAAGGGTCCTAAAGGTCAGCTCTCGCAGCAGTTCAACGAGGCTCTGATTATAGAGGTCGAGGAGGGCGTAGTTACCGTCTCCCGTCCTGATGACACGAGGGATAACCGCGCGCTGCATGGCCTTACGCGTACGCTTGTCGCGAACATGGTGGCTGGTGTCTCGGAAGGCTTTTCCAAGAATCTCGAGATTGTAGGTGTCGGATATCGTGCAGCGATGAACGGCGAGGATCTTGAGATGCAGCTTGGGTTTTCGCACCCGGTTATCGTAAAGGCCGAGGAGAACATATCTTTTGAGGTTCCGACCCCGACCAGAATTACCGTTCGTGGAATCGACAAGCAGCGAGTCGGGCAGATTGCTGCAGAAATTCGACGGTGGCGTTCGCCGGAGCCGTATAAGGGCAAAGGAATCAGGTATGAAGGCGAGCGGGTTCGCCGCAAACTGGGCAAGACGGCTAAGTAAAACTGAAATTATGATGGGCATATCAATCTCAAGGAGTGCAGTGAGCCATGGATAGGCTAAAAACAAAGCGAGCCGGACTCGCCAGGAGGAAGACTCGGGTGCGCGGGAAGGTTTCAGGAACGGCGCAGAGGCCCCGTCTATGCGTGACGCGTACCAATATGCATATTTACGCTCAGCTGATCGACGATGTCGCCGGACAGACTCTAGTCGCCTGCTCATCTCTGGACAACCAGGTCAGCATATCGCTGAAGGGCGGCGGAAACGTCGATGCAGCCAGGATCATAGGGGAGCTTCTCGGCCGGCGAGCTCTTGAAAAAGGTATATCGGAAGTTGTGTTCGATCGTTCGGGACGTTTGTATCATGGCCGGGTCAAGTCGCTGGCTGAAGGCGCTAGAAGCGCCGGACTGAAGTTTTAGGAGGCCAAGTATGGCGCGTAGGGAGGCTCCGGTTTCGGAGCTGCAAGAAAAGGTAGTCTTTATCAACAGGGTTTCCAAGGTGGTCAAAGGTGGCCGGCGTTTTGCTCTGACTGCGCTGGTAGTGGTTGGAGATGGCGCTGGGAACGTGGGAATCGGAATGGGTAAGTCCCAGGAGGTTCCGATCGCGATCAAGAAGGGCATCGAAGACGCCAAGAAAAATATGTTCAAGGTTCCGCTGACCAATGGCACAATACCGCACGCGATAATTGGTAACTATGGCGCAGGACAGGTTCTCCTCAAACCCGCTGCCCCTGGTACCGGTGTGATCGCAGGTGGTCCGGTCCGAGCACTGCTGGTTCTGGCGGGTGTCAGTGATGTGCTCTCGAAGTCGCTCGGGACAAACAATGCCTTGAATATGGTCAAGGCTGCAGCCGAAGGATTGAAGTCGCTTACCAGCGCCGAGGAAGTCGCTCGTAAGCGCGGAAAATCCGTCGGTCAGATATATGGTTTGGAGGATTAGTATCCAATGGCCAAGAGGCTTAGAGTCACCCAGGTACGTAGCACAATTGGTTTTGCACAGGATCAAAAGTCCACAGTCAAGGCGTTAGGACTGAAAAGGCTCAATCATGTTGTTGAGCACGATGATACACCCGTAATCCGCGGTATGATATTCAAGGTGAAACACCTGCTCAAGGTTGAGGAATTTTAACGAACAAAACCTTGTGCCAACAAGGACGAAGGAGAATTAGAATGCAGATTCATGATCTGTTTCCGGCCCCTGGGTCGCGCAAGAACCGCAAGAGAGTCGGGCGCGGTCACGGCAGTGGGCACGGCGGACGATCGGGCAAGGGTAACAAGGGTCAGCTGTCGCGTGCGGGCGGCGGCAAGGGCCCCGGCTTCGAGGGTGGTCAGAACCCGCTACATATGCGACTGCCGAAGTTGCCGGGATTCAAAAACCCCTTCCGCATAGCATATGCTGTGGTGAATGTCGGACGTCTGGATGAGAAATTCTCGGCGGGAGATGTCGTTGATGTCGATGCCTTGTTTGCCAGCGGAATGATTAAGTCAAGACAAGTGGCGGTCAAAGTACTCGGAGACGGTGAAATCACCAAAGCCTTGACGGTCAAGGTCGACAAGGTCTCTGCTGCTGCTGCAACCAAGATCGCTGCAGCCGGCGGAAAGGTAGAAACCCCGTGATTACCGCAATCGCCAACGCTTTGCGCGTTCCCGAGCTAAGGCGAAAGATCATCTTCACTCTGGTTGTGCTTGGGCTATACCGGATCGGCGCGCATATTCCTGTGCCAGGAGTCGATATTGAGGCGGTTAGAGCCCTTGTCGAAGGGCAGGCAGTGCTTGGGCTGCTCAACCTGTTTTCCGGTGGCGCACTCGAGACGTTTGCAGTGTTTTCTCTCGGCATCATGCCATACATTACCGCCTCGATCATTATGCAGCTCTTGAGAGCGGTGGTCCCGACGCTGGAGCGCTGGTCGAAAGAGGGCGAGACGGGACAGCGAAAGATTACACAATGGACTCGCTACCTAACGCTCGGTATTGCCGTGCTGAACGCCCTTGGATTGCTTACGGTGTTCAGAGACGCGCTTGCCGGATCGGGTGTTGGCTTTGGAGTGGTCACAAACGCGGTAATCGTTATCTCACTTGTGGCCGGTGCGATTTTGGTCATGTGGATGGGCGAGCTCATTACTCAAAGAGGTATCGGTAACGGGATGTCTTTGATCATCTTTGCCAGTATCGTTGCGCGCTTTCCTGTGGCGATGTGGCAAGCCCTCCAGCTTGGGAATGTGCTCATGTTCGTGGTGACCATCGTGATCTTCCTGGCAGTCGTTGCTTTCGTGGTGATGATGGAGCGGGGGCAGCGCAGGATTCCCGTTCAGTACGCCAAGCGCGTTATAGGCCGCAAGGTTTATGGCGGATCCGGCACGTATATTCCCTTGAAGGTGAACGGATCGGGCGTAATCCCCATAATTTTCGCCTCGGCGGTGTTATTCTTTCCCGCTCAGCTCGCGACGATGACGGGGAATGCGTTTCTTACCGGAGTCGGCAATGCTCTATCCGAGGGCTGGTTGTATTACGCGTTCTTCTCGGTATTGATCGTATTCTTTGCGTACTTCTACTCGGCTCTGGTGTTCAATCCGATCGATCTTGGAGACAACCTTCGCAAGAACGGAGGCTTCATCCCAGGGGTGCGCCCCGGGAAGGCGACTGTCAGCTATATTGAGGGCGTGATGAATCGCATCACCTTGCCAGGGGCGGTATTCCTTGCAGGTATCGCAATTCTCCCAACGATACTTTTCCGGGCAACTGATATGACTGTTCTGGAGCAGTTCGGCGGGGCATCGATATTGATCATGGTCGGAGTTGCTTTGGAGACAATGACTCAGCTGGAGAGTCAGCTGAAGATGCGTCACTACGATGGGTTTTTCAAGTAAGTGATATTTGAAACAGACGGATTTTAGGAAAGAGGGATGATGAACACCGTATTGCTCGGCGCTCCGGGAGTTGGAAAAGGCACCCAGTCGGCCAGGATTGTTTCAGAGTGGGGCCTGGCGCATATCTCCACCGGAGACATATTGCGCCAGGCGGTTGCTGCTGAGACTCCTTTGGGAGTGCAGGCCAAGAGCTATATGGATTCAGGCGAACTCGTTCCGGACTTCATAGTAATTGGACTTGTGAAATCTCGGATTATGGAATCGGGCATGAGCAAGGGGTTCGTTCTCGACGGCTTTCCTCGCAATGAAAGTCAGGCCGCAGCTCTCGATCGAGAGTTGGAAGATATGGGCGTGTCTCTGGACGCGGTGATCAATATCGACGTGCCGCGGGATCTAATTGTCCAGCGCTTGACGACGCGACGTGCTTGCGAAGCGTGCGGAAGGATTACGAGCGCATCCGAGGGTAGCAACTGTGTCTCATGCGGGGCCGCCCTTATTCAGCGCTCAGACGACAACGAGGCAACCGTAAGAAACCGTCTCGCAGTGTATGACAGAGCCACCGCCCCGCTCATCAACTACTACCGCTCGCGCGGAGTCCTTAGGGAGATCGATGGTTCTAGATCGGTAAACGAAGTTTGGGAGAGCATCAAATCCGCTCTCGGAAAATAGCTTTTTACCGTGATCATAAGGAAGTCATCCACAGAAATCGAAATCATGCGCCAAGCGGGAAGGATAACCGCACAGGCGCTGCAGGCGATTGGTGAGCACGTCCGCCCAGGGGTTACAACGCTAAGGCTCGACGCCATAGCCGAGGAGCTTATTCGCACCGCGGGAGCAATGCCAGCCTTCAAGGGCTACCATGGGTTTCCTGCTACTATCTGTGCATCCATAAATCATGAGGTCGTACACGGCATTCCGTCATCCCGTAGACTGGAGCAGGGAGACATACTCTCTGTCGATGTAGGTGCGATCGTTGAGGGATACTACGCGGACAGCGCCATGACCTTTCCAGTTGGTGAGGTCAGTGCGTTGGCCGAAGAGCTAATAAAGGTCACCAGGCGCTCACTCGATCTTGGGATATCCAAGGCGGTTGTCGGAGGCAGGGTTTCGGACATATCGGCGGCCATTCAAGGCGCGGCAGATGAGGCCGGATTTGGAGTCGTCAGAGAGTATGTAGGGCATGGGATCGGACGCTCTATGCATGAAGAGCCGCAGGTCCCGAACTTTGGAGTTGCAGGAAAAGGCCCTACTCTTGCCGAGGGCATGGTGCTAGCTATCGAGCCAATGGTCAATGCCGGCGGAGCTGAGGTCGAGGGACTCTCGGATGGCTGGACAGTTTCAACTCTCGACCGCTCCTTATCGGCACACTTTGAGCATACAATCGCCATACATCGAGATGGCCCGTTGATTCTTACACTTCCCTGAAAGATATAAAAATGATGTGGACTACTATAAAAGAAATAGGTATACTGACCATTTGCGGCTGAAGCCGAGGTGAGGAGATTATAGCTGGTGGCGAAGCGTGAAGAGTCCATAGAGATGGAAGGTACGGTTAGTGAGCCGCTGCCAAACGCTATGTTCCGGGTTGAGCTAGACAATGGGCACAAGGTTTTAGCGCATATTTCCGGGAAGATGAGAATGCACTACATCCGTATTCTCCCAGGTGATCGAGTCGTAGTAGAGCTTTCGCCCTACGATCTGACACGAGGCAGAATCACTTACAGGTATAAGTAGAAAGTACGCGCCTGCGGCTGGGCGTGAATATAGATGTGTATTACCGAAAGGGAGAGCGATGAAGGTAAGACCTTCCGTCAAGCAGATGTGTGACAAATGTAAAATTATTCGCCGTCACGGCAGGGTCCTTGTTATATGTGAGAACCCGCGCCACAAGCAGCGACAAGGTTAGAGGAGGTACGGCGAGTGGCCAGAATTGCAGGTATCGACTTACCGCGCGAAAAGCGTGTCGAGACGGGCCTGACCTACATTTTCGGTATAGGTTTGACGACTAGCCAGTTGATCCTGCGAGATACTGGGATCTCGGGTGACACTCGGGTTCGCGACCTTACTGAGGAGGAGGTCGTAAAGCTCAGAGAGTATATCGACAAGACCCTGAGCATAGAGGGTGATCTTCGAAGAGAGGTCAGCCAGAATATCAAGCGTCTTATGGAGATAGGTTGCTACCGTGGATTGCGCCATCGTCGTGGCCTTCCCGTGCGCGGGCAGAGGACTCACACCAACGCGCGCACTCGTAAGGGCCCCCGTCGTCAAATCGGCGCCAAGAAGAAGGGCAAGTAGTACATGGTCGCCAAGAAGAAGAACGTTACAACTCGGGTGCGTCGCTCCGAACGCAAAAATATTGCTGTTGGGCAGGCGCACATCAAGAGCACATTCAATAACACGGTTATAACGATCACTGACCCACAAGGAAACGTGATTGCCTGGCAGTCAGCCGGAACCGTGGGATTCAAGGGGTCTCGCAAGTCTACCCCCTTTGCCGCCCAGATGGCTGCTGAGGCTTGTGCCCGGGCAGCCATGGAGCATGGCATGCGTAAGGTATCCGTGTTTGTGAAAGGCCCCGGTTCAGGCAGAGAGACAGCAGTGCGTTCGCTGCAGGCCGCAGGCCTGGAGATCGCTGCTATCCAGGATTGCACACCGGTCCCGCACAATGGCTGTCGGCCGCGCAAGCGCCGCCGAGTTTAGTTTACGGAAGGAAATAGATTATGGCTCGCTATACCGGTGCGGACTGCAGATTGTGCCGCCGCGAAGGTACTAAATTATTTCTGAAGGGCGATAGGTGCTATTCGGACAAGTGCGCAATCGAGCGCCGTCCGTACGCTCCCGGAATGGCCGGCAAGCGCCGTCCACGTGATTCCGAGTATCGAATCCAGCTTCGCGAGAAGCAAAAGACCAAGAGGATGTATGGCCTTTTGGAAAAGCAGTTCAGGGGCTATTACGCTCTTGCTACGAGGCAGCTTGGAGTGACCGGCGAGAACTTGCTCCGGTTGCTGGAGAGCCGCCTGGACAACGTTGTCTACAGGCTGGGTTTTGCGAAGTCCCGAGATGAGGCCCGTCAGGTTGTTCGTCACGGACATATCACGGTCAACGGTCGCAGGGTTAACATTCCATCCTACAGGGTTCGGACCGGCGATACGATCGCCGTTGCCTCGAAGTCCAGGGATCTGTTGGTTATCAAGACTTCGCTGATCTCGTCTGAAAGAGTCGAAGTTCCAGGTTGGCTTGAGGTTGACATCGAGAAACTGTCCGGGAAAGTGCTATCACTGCCTGTGCGTGATCAGATTGATGCCCCCGTCCGCGAGCAGCTCATCGTTGAGTTGTACTCGAAGTAGGGCAGATGGACTAGCCGAGGAGGGCTAAAAAAGTGACAGAGTTTATGAGACCAAGTGTCAATGTAGAGCAGATCGGCGACTGCCTAGCTCGATATACCATGGAGCCCCTCGAGAGAGGCTTTGGTTACACGCTCGGGAACTGCATGCGCCGCACGCTCTTGTCTTCCCTACAGGGAGCTGCTGCCTGCTCCATACGGATCTCCGGAGTCCATCATGAGTTTGCTTCCCTGGATGGAGTTCGTGAGGATGTCACTGATATCGTACTCAACGTGAAGTCGCTGATATTTCGGTCGACAGGCATCGAGGGCGATAGCGCGGTTGCTACTCTTGTGAAATCCGGACCGGGTGTTGTCACAGCTGCCGACCTCGAGATTCCCGCAGAGTTTGATATCGTGAATCCAGATGCTGTTATCGCCCATCTGGCGAAAGGTGCGACTCTGGAAATGAGAGTCGGCATTCGTGTCGGGCGCGGTTATATTGCCGCCGACAAGAACAGGCCAGTGGACGACTCCGTAGATACCATCCTGATCGATTCACTATTCTCTCCAGTTTCGCGGTGCACATATGTGGTAGAGAACACTCGAGTCGGACAGCGAACCGACTACGACAAGCTTATTTTGGAAGTTGAGACCAACGGTGCGATAGAGCCGAGTGATGCTGTGGCCCGTGCAGGGCAGATAATCAATGAGCACATGCTGGTATTTGCCGATCAGGCGGTATCCGCGCTACCGGATGAGGGAATCTTCCGTGTATCGGAGGATGACTCCGAAGGTGATCTCGACAGGCCAATCGAGGACCTGGATCTTTCGGTTCGCTCATACAATTGCCTTAGGCGCCAAGGGGTCAACACCATTGGTCAACTAACCGAGTGCAGCGAGAATGACCTTCTCAATATTCGCAACTTTGGTGCGAAGTCGATTGAAGAGGTAAAGGACAAGCTGCAACAAGTAGGCCTCGGCCTGAAAGCGTAGGAGACAGTAAATCATGAGACATCAGAAGAAGGGTCGTAAGCTTGGCACGGATGCAAGTCATACTGACGCCATCCTGAAGAACCTTGCAACCGCCCTGTTTATCAATGAGAGAATAAAGACTACCGAGGCAAAGGCGAAGGAAGTTCGGTCGTTGGTAGAGGGCATCATCACGTGGGGCAAAAAAGGTGACGTGCACTCGAGAAGGCTCGCTATGGGCAAGCTTGGCGACAAGGAGCTCGTGCACAAAGTTTTCGCCGATATAGCCCCTCGTTTTGAAAACAGGAACGGCGGGTACACAAGGATACTGAAGTTGGGCCCCAGGAAAGGCGACTCTGCGCCGATGGTGATAATGGAGCTTGTCGATTAATTCGGCATGACGGCAGGAGGGCTTTCAAGCCTGGTACAAGCTATCGAGAGAGCCTCGCACTTCTTGCGAGGCTCTTTGCGTGAGAGTCGGATATCTGCCTGGTTAGCATGGAGGCGCTGTGATCAGCCTTAGAGAAATCAGCTTTACTTATCCTGGCTCAATTCGACAGGCCATCAGTGAGGTAACCCTGGAAATTTTTCCCGGGCAGACGCTTGCAGTCTTTGGCCCCAATGGCTCCGGGAAATCAACGTTGGCGTTGCTCATGAATGGCCTTTTGCTTCCGGATGAGGGCTCTGTCGTCGTCGATGGGCTCTCTGCTGCAGATCCCGCGTCAATATGGGAGGTTCGCAGCCGGGTGGGTGTTGTTTTTCAAAATCCGGACGCACAGATCGTGGGCACCGTGGTGGAGGAGGATGTTGCTTTCGGTCCTGAAAATCTCGGCGTTCCACCCGAGGAGCTGCGGGTGCGCGTCGATGCGGCACTGCAGAGTGTGGGATTGTCGGGGCTGGAGAGAAGGGAGCCGCATCTGCTGTCAGGGGGGCAGAAGCAGAGGTTGGCGATCGCCGGAGTACTCGCACTGCAACCCAGGTATATCATTCTGGATGAGCCGACAGCGATGCTCGATCCATCTGGCCGAAGCGATGTGTTGGAGATTATCGCCAGGCTTCGGGATGAGGGTACTGGCGTTGTTCACATTACACATCACGTTTCTGACCTCTCGGCTGCCGATAGGGTTCTCGTTCTTCGTGATGGGCGAATCGCCTTTCTTGGTACTCCCTCCAAGCTCTTGGAAGAAGAGGGCTTGCTTGAGAGTTTTGGGCTGACAGTTCCGCCCGTGTACGAGATGACATCGAGGCTCAGGCACCTGGGCCTGCCGGTTCCTGCGCTGGCAATGGATGCCGATGCGGTCGTGAGCGTCCTATGAGCCTGCGGGTAGATGGCGCGGGATACGTATACGCCAGCGGAATGAGCTTCGCCCATCGCGCGCTTGAGGGTGTCTCCTTTGAGGTCGACCGAGGAGAGAGTCTTGTGGTTCTTGGCCCGACGGGTTCTGGAAAGTCAACGCTGCTGCGCATGATAGCTGGCTTACTTCCACCTACTGAGGGATCGATAGAGATCGAGGGCCGTCCTGTGACCGGCCCGATGTTTGGTAGCTCGGGTCGGCTGGGCCTGGTGTTTCAGAATCCAGAGACCCAGCTTTTTGCCGATAGCGTGCTGGACGACGTGGCCTTTGGCCCTATGAACCAAGGTTTCTCGCACCCCGAAGCCATCGACCTGGCGCGCAGTGCGCTTGAGTCGGTCGGCCTTTTCACCGAGCAGTTTGCGCACAGATCGCCGTTTACGCTATCCGGCGGAGAGGCTCGACGGGTCGCGCTGGCCGGCGTTCTTGCTATGCAACCTCGGTATCTACTCCTGGACGAACCCACTGCTGGACTCGATATCGATGGTCGCCGGGTTATGCGACGCATTATCGGCGAGGTGAAGCAAGAGTGTGCGCTTCTAATCGTAACCCACGACGCCGAGGAGTTCCTCGGCATAGCCGACAAGGCGCTTCTGCTCGATCAGGGCAAGGCCGTGTATTACGGCGAAGCAGCCGCGCTGGTCCAAGACCCCCAATACTTCGCCAAAGCGGGTATTTTGCCCCCAGAGGTGCTAAGAACGCAGCTTGCGGCAGTTGCGGCGGGTTATCGATTGGGCGAGTTTACGTTGGACCCGATTCGCGCTGCGGAGATCATCTTTGACGCCGTGCGTCGGGGCCGGGATCAGGTGTGGTCACCGTGAGACCGCCAGTGCCATTTGGTCAGTATGTGCCGGTGGATTCGCCTATCCATACGCTCGAGGCGCGAGCAAAAATGATCCTGATATTTGTCTTTGCGATCGTGCTCTTTATGATCGAGCGATTCTCTGGCCTGGTGCTCATTGGGGCACTCGCTGTTATCGCCGTTGTGCTCTCTAAGGTTTCCTGGCGGATCGTCGTGCGCGGCCTGAAGGCCGTGACGCTGTTGCTGCTGTTCACCTTGTTGGCGCATTCGTTGCGCTGGGAGCCGGCAACTGTGGCGCTGATTCGGGTAGGCCCTTTGGCCGTCGACCCTGACGGACTCGGCAGAGGCATCTTCTTCTCGGCGCGCATTATGTTGCTGGTGATAGGCAGTTCGCTTTTGACTCTCACGACCTCGCCAGTGGAGTTGACCGATGGCTTGACTCGCCTGATGCGCCCACTCGAACGGATCCGGGTCCCAGTGGGGGAAATCGCTATGATATTGACGATCGCGCTGCGATTTATACCCACAACCGCCGAGGAAGCCGAGAAGATCGTCGTCGCCCAGATCGCCCGCGGCGCTAGATTTGATCAGCGCTGGCCGCTGGCACGAGCTCGGGCGTATATTCCCGTTCTGATACCGCTGTTTGTCGGTCTATTCAAGCGCTCCGAGGAACTCGCTGTCGCAATGGAGGCCAGGTGCTATCACGGTGGACATGGGCGCACGCGGCTCAATGAAAGTCGGCTTGGCGTAAGGGATATGATCGTCATGGTGTCAGTCGGCACTCTTCTGCTTGCTGTAGGAGTGACACTGTGATCAATCGTGATGGAGGCTTTCGATGAGCGATTGCATCGCCTTGCTGGTGTCTTACGACGGATCCGACTTTCACGGCTTTGCGCGTCAACCTGGCATACCGACGATCCAGGGAACCATCGAATCGGCGCTGCACACGATATTCGGGACCGCTGTCGGAACCACCGGCGCAGGCAGGACAGACGCTGGAGTTCACGCTTTGGGTCAGGTCGTAAGCTTCGATACGCCGGTTTCTTCGGCTCCGGATCTAATGCGCTTGACCAGGTCCCTGAACGCTTTGTGTGGACCCGGTATCGTTATCCGGGGCGCAAGGCGCTGCGCCAAGGGGTTCTCGGCAAGATTCGATGCGCACACTCGCGAGTACCGTTATGCCATTTGCACAGGCCCGGTCCCGCCGCTCTTCAGCTCTGGATACGCTTGGTGGGTAAAGAAGGAGCTTGACCTTGGCGTAATGCAGGAGGCCGCACTGGCGCTCCTCGGCGAGCACGATTTCTCGGCCTTCTGTGTCAGAGATTCGGCGATTGGCATAAACACTCACAGGGCGCTTGAGGTTGTGGAGATTACCGAGGAGTGCTTCCGGGAGGAGCGAGAGGTGACCATAAGGGTCGTCGGAGACGCATTCTTGCACTCGATGGTGAGGATACTTGTGGGAAGTCTGGTCGAGACAGGGTTGGGTCGGCGAGACGTTGATTGGTTGCATAAGGTGCTGGCAAGTCGTGACCGCGCGGCTGCTGGTCCGACCGCCCCGCCGCACGGTCTTACTTTGTGGCGCGTCGAGTACCCTTCGAGTTGCTGGCTGGAGGATTCGCTCTGAGCGCATAGCCGTTTGCAGGCATAGGCAACTTTGAGGCACTTCGGTTATTGACTCGGCCTAGGTCGATGGCTATAGTTTAGGGGTTCGTTTGAGCCCCGTGATCTTATACGAACAGTGACCGAGCGTTATTCGAAATTGAAATTATTTGAAATTGGAGGACAAGTGAAGACCTACCATGCCAAACCGGGGGAGATTGAGCGCGAGTGGCTGCTCGTCGACGCCAAAGACATGGTGCTGGGTCGTCTTGCAAGTCAGATCGCTCAGATCCTGAAAGGCAAGAACAAGCCGCAGTACACTCCCCATGTTGACACCGGCGATTTCGTCGTTGTCATCAACGCTGAGAAGATTCAGCTCACCGGAAACAAGATGGCGACAAAGATCGCCTACAGGCACAGCGGATATAATAGTGGCCTGAAAGCCACCCCGATATCTCGCATGCTTGAGCGTCACCCCGACAGGGTCATAACGCGTGCGGTCAAGGGCATGCTGCCCAAGAACACCCTCGGGCGAGCGATGGGCAAGAAGTTGAAGGTTTATGCAGGACCCGAACATCCCCATGCGGCCCAGAATCCGCGCCAGATTACGCTGGAGGGTCGAATCAATGGCTGATAACACCAAGGCAGTTTATCGTGGGACAGGCAGGCGCAAAACTTCAGTCGCCCGCGTCATGTTGATCCCGGGGACCGGGGTTATAACTGTAAATGGCCGCCCTGGCATTGAATACTTTGGCCGCGAGGCGCTAATCACCTTCGTCCAGGCGCCCTTCAAGACTACCGAGACAAGCGATCGATTCGATGTCATCGCAAAGATCCACGGTGGCGGAATTAGCGGCCAGGCCGGCGCGCTTCGTCATGGTATCGCTCGCGCCCTGCTCGACGCTGGCGAGGAGTACAGAGGCGAGCTGAAGCGAGCTGGTCATCTGCGACGTGATCCGAGAATGGTTGAGCGCAAGAAGTACGGCTTGAAGAAAGCCCGTAAGCGTCCACAGTTCTCCAAGCGCTAGGCCGCAGGGAGTTTTTCGATCAAATCAAGACCCGCCTATCCTTGGGCGGGTCTTGTGTGTTGTTTTGCGAGAACGGATCGAGGTAAATATGGGTCGACTGTTTGGAACCGACGGAGTTCGTGGAGTCGCAAATAGTGAGCTTACGCCTGAGTTAGTGTTTCGGTTAGGGGAAGCAGCCGGGCATTTTCTTGCAGACAAGGGACGCGGCAGACTGGTTGTTGGTAGGGACTCCAGACTTAGCGGCGATATGCTTGAAGCTGCTCTGGTTGCAGGAATCTGCTCCGGTGGGGCGGATGCTTTTGTATGTGGAGTTGTGCCGACCCCGGCGGTGGCCTACCTTACTAAGGCCATGGATGCCGATGGCGGTGTAGTTATTAGCGCTTCTCATAATCCACCAGAGTACAACGGCGTCAAATTTTTCAGCAGAGATGGCTTCAAGCTTACCGATGAGCTTGAGGATGAAATCGAGGAGTACGTCAAGGGAGGCGGGGGCTGGAGTCGACCTACGGGATCGGCGATAGGTGTGGTTCGGCGGGTAGATGATGCGAACGCCCGTTATATCTCTCATGCCGTGGATACCATTGAGGTTGATCTTGAGGGCATGACGATAGCGGTCGACTGCGGCCACGGCGCCGCATCGGTTACCACCATAACCGCGCTAAAAGAGCTCGGCGCGAAGGTGATTCCACTGAACTGTGATTTCGATGGCGCGAAGATAAACGTCAAGTGTGGCTCGACGGATCTATCGCAACTCAGAGAGCTTGTGCTTAGCCACGATGTTGACTTCGGCGTTGCGCACGATGGTGATGCAGATCGGGTGCTGGTGCTCGATGAAAAAGGGGAAACAATCGATGGCGATACCATAATAGCTATCTGCGCAGCGCACTTGCACTCTCGCGGGGATTTGCCGAACGCCACTGTGGTTGGCACAGTGATGAGCAACCTTGGCTTTGATGTAGCAATGAAGCACTCCGGAATACAGGTCATAAGGACCAAAGTTGGGGACAGGTATGTACTGGAGCAGATGCAGGCTAGCGGGGCGGTTTTGGGCGGTGAGCAGTCGGGGCATATCATCTTTATGCAGCACAACACTACCGGCGATGGCCTTATCGCCGCGCTGCAACTCGCCTCGGTGATAAAGCAAAGTCGGCAGCCGCTGTCGAGCTTGGCTGCTATCATGACCCGCTACCCGCAGGTGTTGAAAAACGTGCGGGTCAAGGACAAGGCTTTGATGTCTACCAGTGTTGCCCTCAGTGATGCCATCGCTGTTGCGACTAGGGAGATGGGCGAGGAAGGCCGAGTTTTGGTTCGAGCTTCAGGGACTGAGCCTCTGGTGCGCGTTATGGTTGAAGCGGCCGATGAGGACGTGGCGCTAAGAACCGCGGATCATCTCGCCAGGATCGTGAAGAACGAGCTGGGTTAAATATTTTGCGGCGGCCCCGAAATGGAGCCGCCGCAATTTTTTTGAGCGGTCAAGATCTAACGAGCGTAGACCTTTGTAGCCTGCGGCTTACCGTTGCGGCCAGTGGCCTCCTCGAATGTTACTGCCTGACCTTCATCGAGAGTCTTGAATCCGTCAGATTGGATCTCCGAGAAGTGCACGAAGAGGTCGTCTCCACCCTCGCGCTCGATGAAGCCATAACCTTTTTCTGCATTGAACCACTTTACCGTACCTTCTGCCATGCTAATCCATCCTTCCACCCCTACTGGGGCAAAAACAGTGCGACGCCGGATATCACTTACTGTGAAATCCCAAAGCCGCGATCTTCATGAGTCCTTATGACCCACCAGTTTGAAAGGATACCATACCTGGGCTATTCTACATAGAGGTATTGTGATATTTCGCCTCAGGGCATTACATCAAGGGGCAGCTGGTATAATCACTAATCGGAAACCATATGTGCCTGCCAGCGCGGGCGGTGGTCAATTTTTGAGAAAGGTTCTGATAAGAGAATGTGTGGAATCGTAGGATATACAGGAGTTCGTCAAGCAAGTGATGTGTTGCTCGGAGGATTGGCTCGGCTGGAGTATCGGGGGTATGATTCGGCTGGTATAGCGGTGATCGACAATGGAAAAGTCAATATAACGCGCCGAGTAGGAAAGCTCGTAAATCTCGCTGAGGCTCTGGCAGGCCGTCCTGTTGTCGGCCAAGTTGGAATCGGGCATACGCGCTGGGCAACTCACGGTCGGCCAAGTGAGGAGAATGCTCATCCGCACAAGGACTGCACGGGCCGGATAGCCGTTGTTCACAACGGGATTATCGAGAACTACTCGCAGCTACGCGAAGAGCTCGCGCAAAACGGCCACATACTCCGCAGTGAAACTGATACCGAGGTCGTAGCTCATCTTGTGGAGGCCTACTACCAAGGTGATCTTGCTGAGGCTATGGCTAAAGCGATTGCCAGACTGCACGGCGCCTACGCGCTTGGTTGTGTGCACCTCGACGAGCCGAATGTACTCGTGGCTGCCCGACAGGATTCGCCACTTATCATCGGTATTGGCGAGGGAGAGAACATACTGGCCAGTGATATCTGTGCGGTGCTTGAGTACACGAGGGACGTCATCGTCCTGTCTGACGGCCAGATCGCTACCATAACGAGTGAAGACGTTGTCGTCACGAACGGATCTGGAGTTCGGGTAGAGCCCGAAAGACTCTATGTGGAGTGGGATCTTGAAGCTGCCGAAAAGGGCGGGTTCGAAGATTTCATGCTCAAGGAGATCTATGAGCAGCCGAAAGCTATTCGACAGACCCTGAGTGGGCGAATGAGCGAAGGCGAGATAAGCATGCCTGAGCTCGGAATGACCGACCAGCAGGTAGTCGCGGTCGACAGGGTTTTCATCATAGCCTGTGGAACAAGCTACCATGCAGGTATAGTCGCCAAGCTATTGATCGAGAAGTGGGCCCGCCTGCCGGTGGAAGTTCAGGTCTCAAGTGAGTTTCGCTACTCTGACCCTATCGTTGATGAGCAAACAATAGTTGTCGCAATCACTCAGTCGGGCGAGACCGCTGATACGCTTGCGGGCGTTCGCGAGGCACGCGAAAGAGGTGCCAAGGTCATTGCTGTCACCAATGTTGTCGGTTCAAGAATCACCAGGGAATCCGATGGCGTTCTTTATACGCACGCAGGACCCGAGGTGGGCGTCGCTGCCACCAAAACCTTCACCTCGCAGATCGCGGTTCTGACGGTATTTGCCCTCAAGCTTGCGCAAGTCAAGGGAACCTTGTCTTCGGAAAGAGTCGAAGCGCTCTGGCTGGAGCTCTCGAACATTCCCGATATCATCGAGGCTATCCTTGAGGACCTGAGCGCGATCGAGGAGTGCGCCGCTGCGTATAATGGCGTCTATTCGACGCTTTTCCTCGGAAGAGGAATGGGCGTTCCCGTAGCGATGGAGGGGGCGCTCAAGCTAAAAGAGATAAGCTACATTCACGCCGAGGCCTACCCGGCAGGCGAGATGAAGCACGGCCCGATCGCGCTGATCAGCGATGAGGTACCGGTGGTTGCAGTGGCTACTCAGGGACACACCTACGAGAAGGTAGTCAGCAATGTCGAAGAGGTTCGGGCTCGCGGCGCGGAAGTGATTGCCGTGGCAACCCATGGTGACTCGGAGATCGCCAAGCATGCCGAGCACGTGTTTTACATCCCGGCCACGTCAGAGGTTCTCTCGGCGATTCCGGCGATAATTCCGATGCAGCTACTCTCTTATCGCATAGCAAAGATGCGTGGCTGCAATGTCGATCAGCCCCGCAACCTAGCTAAATCCGTAACGGTAGAGTGAATCGTGGAAGGAAAGGCCCTTCCCATGGGATCGACTGATATTCAGCCTGCGCCATCGGGGGTTCGAGGCCTGGGTGTTGACATCGTCGAGATCGACCGCATGCGGCAAGCGTTGGCTCGCAGGCCAAGGCTGAAGGAAAGACTGTTTTCGGAAGCCGAGAGGGACTACTGCGAGAAGCGCAACAGGCCTGAAATCCACTACGCCATGCGATTTGCCGCGAAAGAGGCCGTCCTCAAGGCGATCGGCACTGGTTTTAGCGGGATGCGCTTTTGCGATGTGGAGGTCGTCAGGGACAAGCACGGGCGCCCCGAGCCCGTACTGCATGGCAGGGCCGCCGAGGTGGCGGCTGAGAGTGGTGTGATAGAGCTGCACCTGTCACTGTCGTTTACGCATAGCACCGCTGTTGCCTCGGCAGTTGCTATCACCGGCGCCCATCGCCCGAAGCCCGAGAGTCCACCGATCGATCCCCGGGCCCGGCTGGAGGCCTCGTTTCGGGAGGCGCGCCTGATGCTTCACGAGATGAGTCTGGCTGACAGCGAGGATGACGAGACAGATGACGCCCCGCTCAACGAAGAAGCTTTCATTGGAGCTAGGCCAGACGATTCATAAGGGGGCACATCGGTGCGGTTTGCGTTGACTCGCAAAGGGGTGCTCTTCGCCGAGGAGGAAGCGGTGCGTGCCAAAGGAGTCTCGCTGTCCGCTCTTATGGAGCGCGCGGGAGCTGCAGTGGCATCCGAGGTTACAGCATTTTCTCCCGAAGGCTCGGTGATAGTTTTTGCAGGCGCCGGAAATAATGGCGGTGACGGTTGGGTTGCAGCCCGACATCTCGTTGCGACTGGCCGGGACGTGACGGTTTATTGCTCGGCGGATCCGGCTTCGCTACAGGGCATCGCCGGCGAGGCGGCGCGAAGGGCTTGCGCGGAGGGCGTACGTAGCGTTGTGGCTGACGTTGGGGTGGATTTATCGGCGGCCAGCAGCGCTAGCGTGCTGGTCGATGCGATCTTTGGAATCGGCTATCGGGCAGGGCAGATATCCGAGCCTTACAGATCATGGATTGCCGCTATCAATGATTCGCCGGCGCCCGTGATCGCAGTGGATATAGCCTCTGGCGTCGACGCGGATACCGGAGCGGTTGCTGCGGAAGCGGTCAAGGCGGACACTACGATTGCTCTCGGCACGCCCAAGATCGGCTCGCTCGTTTATCCCGGCGCCGCCTGCTCTGGCACTGTGCTCACATGCGATATTGGTGTTCCCGTCAGTGGGGAAGCCTTGCGCCAATCCATGGAAGTGTGGGACGTGCAGGATTATGCGGCGGTCTTGCCGGTCTATGGCTGGGACACGCACAAGAACAGCCGAGGAAGAGTGGCAGTCATCGCCGGCTCGGGGGCGTATCCTGGGGCCGCGGTTCTTGCGGCTGCCGCTGCACAGCGGGCAGGTGCGGGATATGTGCTGTTGATCGTTCCCGAATCGATACTCCCGATCGCGCAGGTGATGTCTCCTTCGATTGTCGTGGCCGGAGTCGCCGAAGAGGGATCGAAGACGTTTTCCCCAAAAGCCGAGGCCGAAATAGTGGAGATGGTAAGAGAGTTCGACTCTGTGGTCATCGGGCCTGGGATGACGGTTTCCCGTGGCGCCGCGCTTCTGACAAAGCGATTGCTCACCTCACTTGACATGCCGATGGTGATCGATGCCGATGGGCTCAATATCTTGGTGGATGAGGCTCATCTCCTGGAGCACCTCCAGACGCCGAAGGTCATTACTCCGCATCCCGGCGAGCTCGCAAGGTTGCTTCGGGTGACGCCTTCCCAAATCCAGGCCGACAGACCCGGCTTTGCCGCAAAGTTGGCCAGCGCCCACACCGCTTGTGTACTTAAAGGGGCTAGAACGGTGACAAGCTGCAACGGCAGGCAGGTTCTAAACCTGCCCGGTGGGCCTGAGCTTGCAACCGCTGGGACGGGAGACATTCTTGCTGGTATAGCCGGCACGCTGCTCGCACAGAAAGTTGAGCCATTGAATGCCGGCGCACTTGGGGCATACTTACATGGACGAGCTGCCGTTCTCGGCGCAAGAGAGTTGACCGAAAGGTGCATGAGAGCCGAGGATATCTTCTGCTTTCTCCCGAAAGCGTTCGCTGAGTTGCTCGGCGGAAGTAATACACAATCAGATACTATCGAGTTTTAGTGCATGAGAGGAGCACCATAATGTCTGAACTTACTGTAGCCAACGTGATGTCGAAAGATCCTTTGACGATAGCCCCTGATGCCTCGGTGACCGATGCGGCTAGGTTAATGGTCGAGGAGCGCATAGGGGCGCTGCCAGTGATCGAGAACGGCAAGCTTATCGGGATAGTCACCGAAGGCGATCTGATCATGCAAGACGTCAAGCTGGAGTTTCCGACCTATCTTCATCTTCTCGATGGATTCATTATGTACCCGCCCGCGACCGCTAGGTTCGAAAGTGAGCTAAAGAAGGCGGTAGCAGCTAACGTTCGAGCCGTGATGACGGAAAATCCCGTTACGGTACGGGTAGACGCTTCCCTGGAGGAAGTCGCGACCTTGCTGGTTGAAAAGGACGTCAGTCGCCTTCCGGTGCTCGACGGAGACCGCCTGGTTGGAATAATCAGCAAATCCGATGTCGTACGATCGTTACTGCTTGAGCAGGAGTGAGGTCGGGTAATGTACCAGCGCGGCGCCTGGGTTACGGTGGATCTCTCGGCGATAGCCCATAATGTTTCCACGCTGAAGGGTCTTACCGCTCCAGGCACGCTATTTATGGCGGTCGTAAAGAGTGACGCTTACGGGCACGGCGCGGTTCCGGTTGCCAGACGAGCGATCGATGCCGGGGCGGATCGCCTCGGAGTTGCCACTGTCGAGGAGGCAATCTCGCTGCGTACGGCGGAGATCGACCAGGAGATCCATATTCTGTCCGAGCCACCTCAATCCGCGGTGCCTGATCTACTCAAGTACGAGTTGATACCTACGGTGACCACCAGGGATTTTGCGGTCAAGCTCGGCATGGAGGCAGCCTCGGCGGGTCGGAAAGCCAGATACCATTTGGAGATAGATACCGGGATGAATCGCATCGGTGTGCGCGCCGAGGAGTCCGCGGAGTTTCTTCGGTCGCTCTCGGATTTTCCTGGGTTGAGCATGGAGGGCGTATTCACGCACTTCGCCACTGCGGATATACCTGAAGACTGGGACTTTCAAAGGCAGATGCGCCGGTTTTTAGATGCACTGGAGTCGCTCCGTGACGAAGGTATTGATCCGGGAATCGTGCACGCTGCAAACAGCGCAGCAACTATCTTTCAACCAGAGTCTCACTTCGGAATGGTCAGGTGTGGGCTAGGTATTTTCGGGATGTATCCCTCACCCCAAGCGCGTGAGGTAGTGAAGCTTTCACCCGCGATGTCGGTGCGGGCGAAGGTGTCGTTTGTCAAGCGGATCGGCATGGGCGAAGGTGTGAGCTATGGTTTTACCTGGCGAGCTGTTGAGCCGAGTACGATCGTTACGCTGCCACTGGGATACGCCGATGGGGTTCACAGAGCGGCCTCAGACAAGATGCAGGTGCTTCTTGCCTCGGCAAGATGCCCTCAAGTCGGCCGTATCTGCATGGATCAAATGATGGTAGCGCTGCCCCGGGGGAGTGGCGCAGCTATCGGCGACGAGGTTGTAATCGTCGGAGTACAGGGGGATGAGCGCATAGACATGGAGGAGCTAGCTCACTCCGCGGAAACGATCAACTATGAACTTGCTTGTGCTTTCGGGCTGCGACTTCCTCGGCGGTACGTGTAAGCTTTTTAGAATTCTGAAGTATTGGGGAAAATTTTAGCAGGAGCACCCATCACAGTCGTCGAAGTTTACCAGCAGTTTATCGTTGTTCAACGCGTCTGTGAGGCGGGAGCCTGTTCAGGACGGGGGACCAAGAACGTGGATGACAAGGTTTTGCAGGAACTCAAATTTCATCAGCAGATCGTCGGGCCGGAGACGAACTCCCCGCTGTACCTCATTCGCGAGAAGGAGCTGGAGATATCCGGAAGAATCCTCGCAACAAGAAAGCACGCCGAGGAGATAGTCGCTGATGCTCGGAAGAGGGCAGCCGAGATAAGGCGCCTTGCCGAGGCCCAGGGTCAGAAGATGGCCAAAGAACATGAAAAAGCCGTGCAGAAAGAGCTCGAGTCCGAGATTGCCGCGATTGAGGAGCAGACAGCGGCAGAGGTTGAGGCACTGGAGGCAAGGGTTGCTGAGCGTATTGATGATGCTGTTGATTTTGTAGTAAAGGCGCTGACAAAAGTTTAGCGATTTTACCGTAGAGTTAAGTATTGGGGGTGTGAAGAGTGCTTGTTCCAATGACCAAGGTCGAGATAATCGGTCCGAAGAACTTGTTTTTCGACGTAGTGAGCATGATTCACGAGCATGGACGCCTTCACATCGAGGATTTGACCAGCAAGATCGAGGCGGGCGAGGTTCCCCTGGAGTGCATGGAGTTGCATCAGCGACAACAGGCTGATCTTGAGAGGATGGAAGAGCTTCTCATCAGGGTGCGCGCGATACTGCAGGCGATGAACAAAGGTGAAGTACGGATCGACGATGCCGAAAAATGCAAGGAATATGAGCAGCTTTACGCACTTGATGCAGAGCAGCTGGCTCGCGAGATAGAGAAAGTGGTAGAGGAGGTCGAGGAAAAAACCGCCTCTTTGGCGGCGCAGCACGCCTCTCTCGAGAGCGAAATGGCCTTGCTCGCTCGCTATGAGCCAATCTTGCAGAAAATCCAGCCCCTTGCGAAGCAGATTGTAACGACAGGCGCATATGCGTCTGTCGCGCTACTCGTTGAGCGTCGATACAAAAGCGCTTTGGAGCAGTTGAACACTGAGCTCGACAAGATTACCCATAAGCAGTGCGAGATAGTCTCTACGGATATCGACGAGGATACAACCGCGGCAATAATTGTGTTCAACAAAGTCTATTCGGATCCAGTTCACAAGTTTCTCGCTGTTGAGAACGTCAATCAGATCAGACTCCCGAGCACTTTTGAGGATATGCCGTTCGATATCGCCTATGAGGAGCTGACAAGCAGGCGCCGGAGTCTTCCAGATGAACTAAAAATGGTTGTTGCTGAGCTGGAGCGGATGTCTTTGTTGTGGGAGACGCGCCTGGTTGCAATCCGGGACGTGCTGGCTGATCGGATTGCTGAGCTGGGAGCGATTCCAAAGTTTGGTCGCACAGAGTATGCATTCGTAGTTGGGGGATGGATTCCGGAGAAAGAGTTTGATGAGCTGGATCGTGAGATCCGGCAGAGGTGGGGAAACGAGATCATTGTAACCAAAATTGATATCCGTGAGGACATGTTCGCCGAGACCCCGGTGGCGGTTCAGAACACCAGACTGGTGGCTCCATTTGGGCTGCTAGCTAACGTGAGGGGCGTTCCGAAGTATGGAACCCTTGATCCCACATGGCTGCTCTTCATCTTTTTCCCTTTGCTCTACGGGATGATAGTCGGTGACTTTGGGTATGGAGCAATCATCCTGGCCGTGGTGGTTTGGCTTCGATTCAAGTTTCGAGAAGTCGAATTAATTCAGGTCGCCACAACCATCCTGGGCCCTGCCGCAACCATGGTAATAGTGTTTGGCTTTATGTATGGCGAGGGATTTGGAGATATGCCCCTGCGTGCGGGATGGGTAGCCAAGGATTATGCCACTGGTGTTTATGAGTGGTTCGGCGTCATACCGATCTTCCATCGAGTAGACGAAATCGTGCCTTATATGATCATAGCTATAGCCGTCGGCGTGATCCATATACTCTTTGGAATTACTCTGGGGATCATCAACGCTATAAAAACGAAGCACAAGAAGCACGCTTACGAACGCGGCGGTATTTTGACAATGATTCTGGCTATATTGGCCATAGTTGGCATCGGTCAACTTGCTATTGTGCCCGAAACGATAGGCGAAACAGGGCAGATGGTAACCCAGTTTGTCATTGCGGCTATCGCCATTGGCGGACTGGTGTACGCAATCAAGGGTGGTGGAGTCATGGGCGTCATCGAAACCCTTGAGACCGTGGCTCATATGGCAAGCTATATACGTATTATGGCTGTAGGGTTGGCGGGGGCCCTCTTTGCCGACGCGATCAATCATATGATGACTGTTATGGGGCATCCGATTATCGGCATATTGATGGGGGTTATACTTCATGGCGTTCATGTAGTCATCGCCGCCTTCAGTCCCCTTATTCATGCTTTGCGTCTAAACTTGCTCGAGTTTTTCGGCAAGTTTTACGAAACAGGCAAGCAGCCGTATAGTCCGTTCACAAAAACTGGAGGAGGAAAGAGCGCATGATCAACAGTAGGCTTGCAAAAAGGGTTTTTAGCCTAACGTTCTTGCTTGTGTTGTCGATTCCGGCAGCAGCATTCGCTGCCGAGCCCGGGGGTGAGGTAGAAGCTCACGTCGCCAAGGCCATTGCCGCATGTGTGGCAATGAGTGTTTCTGCTGTTGCCGCGGGATATGCACAGTCAAAGATCGGTGTTGCAGGTGCAGGGACGTTGGCCGAACGGCCTGATGCTGCGGTCTGGGTTGTCGTTCTCCAGGCACTCCCGGAGATCATCGTACTTCTGGGCTTTGTCGCTTCAATCATGATCGTGAATATGCCGGTACCGCCTCCTGCTCAATAAATAGCAGAAAAGCAGGTGGATTACCCGTAGAGAGGTCTGGCATATGGCCCTAGAAGATATTTTCCGAGCTTTAGAGGAACAGGCAAATAACGACTGCGACGAGCTCTTGAAAACAGCGGGTGCTCAGGCGGACTCTATTATCGGGGAGGCGGCAGAGCAGGAAAAGGCGATTTGCGTCCAGTGCGTTGAAGCAGCAGGCCAAAATATGCGAGTCGCCGCATCAAAAAAGCGCAACGCAGCCAGGGTTGCAGCACAAAAGCGTCTGGCGATGACCAAGGAGGCCGCGATTACAAGGGTATTCGAGGAAGCTGCCAACGAGCTGAGCTCAATACGTCAAGCCGATGGATATGAGACGTTGTTTAAGGTGCTGTTGGAGGAGGCTCTCGATGGAGCGAGGGGGATCCCAACAATACTTGTCGATCCACGTGACAGGGAGCTGGCGCAAACGATAGTTGACGCGAGTGGGCGTGATGGGGAGATCCGGCCTGAAATTACTACGAACGGCGGCGTGATGGTCGTGTTCGGGGATGGCCGGATTCTTCGACGCAACACGGTAGAGGATCGATTGCAAAAGGCGAAACAGCAGGCACAGGCGACAGTTGTGGAGATACTGTTCTCATGATCCAGCTCGGTCGCACCAAAATAGCGATTCGTCCCCCCAGATCAGGTGATTACGGGTATGGGAACACCCGAATCCGGGCTATGCACTCAAGGTTACTCAGCCGTCAATTCATCGAAGGCCTTTTAGGTATTTCGGATATAAGAGGACTTGTTCAAAGTCTGTCCGGAACTGAGTATGGGCCCGATCTGAATGAGATTGCAATCCACGGACTGGATGCGACCAACGTAGATATTGCATTAACAAACAATATGGTTCGGACGTATGGAAGGGTTATTGACTTTCTGAATCCTGAAGCTCGCTACTTGGTGGCGACTTTGCTAGGAAGGTGGGATGTCTTTAACATCAAGACCATTCTCAGAGCCAAGCATCTCGGACTTGACGCGAAAGACATTCTTCAGGGCGTACTTCCTGTAGGATCGCTCGGGCCAATTGATGTTGGAGCACTTGCTGGCCTCGAGGATTTGAAGGCGGTAATCGACACCATTGTGACCTGGGAGCTCCCTTTCGCGGCCCCTCTCAGAGAGGGATTTGCTGAGTTCACTGAAAAGGGTGAGCTTGCAGCAATGGAGCTCGCGCTGGACAAGTACTATGCATCGTGGGCTGGCCAGCGATTGCGCAAACGTCGAGCTAACATCAGGACAGCACGCAAGATTCTGGCCATACAGATGGACGTAAGCAATTTGGTCATGGTTTTTCGGCTGCAATATGCCAATGTCGATGCGCCTGTAGCCGAATCCTTTTTCCTTCCCGGTGGCTTGATTATAAGCCAGAAGCTCTATAACGAACTGTCAAGGATGTCGGATATCGATGAGGTTTTGAGCCGTCTCAAGAAAACACCCTATGGATCAGCTCTCAATGATGTAGCCATGCTTTACTTGGAGCACAACAGCATTTCTGTCTTTGAACGTGCGCTAGAGGATAAGCTTGCTCGGCATGCAGTATCCCTGGCGCGAGGGGACTTGCTCGGAATCGGAGTTACCATCTCCTACCTTTGGGCCAAGCAAAATGAGATTACCAATATCCGGATCATTGCGAAAGGAAAGACCGTCGGCATGCCGATTGAGCGCGTGAGAAAGGAGCTGATCCTTGTATAGCCTTGTGGTTCTCACGGACGCTGATACCGCCGACGGGTTTCGGCTTTCCGGGGTCAGCGTTGTTGTTGCAGACACGCCGGAAATGGCCAGAGCTCAACTGAACGCGCTGTTGGATGACGAGACCAGTGGCATTATAGCTGTCAACGAAAAACTGATGGCAGAGATCGATGAGCGAACCCAGCGCAAGATAGATTCGATATACCGTCCGATAGTGATCTCGTTGCCTATCAAGGAATACCTTGAGGTCGGAGAGGATCATCGGGCATATCTGGCACGGCTTATACGAAGAGCTATTGGATTCGACATAACATTGAGGCGAGGCTGATGATACTCGGAACGATACTCAAGATCACAGGCCCGGTTGTTGTAGCGCAAGGGATGCGCGGGGCCAAGATGTACGACATAGTGCGAGTGGGCCAGGAAGGGCTAATGGGAGAGATCATTCGCCTCGAGGCGGATCTCGCAACAATTCAGGTATATGAAGATACATCCGGACTGAAAGTCGGCGATATTGCCGAGTCTACCGAGGGACCATTGATGATTGAGCTGGGCCCCGGATTGCTTTCCTCGATATACGACGGAGTCCAGCGGCCCTTGCCGGTGATTGCCGACCAAATTGGAGACTTCATTGAGCGAGGCACGGTTGCTGCGGCTCTTGATGTCGAGCGCGCCTGGGACTTCACGCCTGCTGTCGAAGTTGGCCACGCGCTGAAGCCTGGCGATGTCGTTGGAACGGTCCCAGAAGGGCAAACTATCGTTCACAAGATAATGGTTCCCCCGGATGTGTCAGGTGTTGTTGAAAGCGTGAAGCCTGGCGGTGCCTACACAATAAAAGACGTTCTTGCCACGCTTGAGGGCGGAACAGAAATAAGAATGAGTCAGTTATGGCCTGTTCGCCAGGGCCGTCCCTATGATATAAAGCTCGACCCCGATCATCCATTTACTACTGGCATGCGCATACTGGATACGTTTTTCCCGATTGCCTTGGGAGGTAACGCCATCATCCCCGGAGGCTTCGGGACCGGGAAGACCGTAACCCAGCAGTCACTGGCCAAATGGGCCGATGTTGACATCATCGTTTACGTGGGCTGCGGTGAGCGCGGCAACGAGATGACCGAGGTATTGGAGGAGTTCCCTGAGCTCGAGGATCCTCGAACCGGCGCCCCGCTTATGGACAGAACGATTCTTGTGGCCAATACCTCCAATATGCCGGTAGCGGCTCGCGAGGCATCCATATACGTTGGGGCCACTCTGGCTGAATATTACCGAGACATGGGATACAACGTTGCAATGATGGCCGACTCTACATCCAGATGGGGTGAGGCGTTGCGAGAGGTTTCTGGTCGACTTGAGGAAATGCCAGGCGAGGAGGGTTACCCAGCATATCTTGCGACCCGCTTGGCCGCTTACTATGAGCGATCCGGTCGAGTCAGGGCCTTGGGTTCTGACGGCAGGGTTGGCTCAGTCACCATGGTCGGAGCGGTATCTCCGGCCGGCGGCGATATGTCGGAGCCTATGACCCAGAACTCACTGCGAGTCACTGGGGCATTCTGGGCCCTTGACACATCGTTGGCTCATCGCAGGCACTTCCCGGCGATTTCCTGGACTAAATCCTACACACTTTACGGCTCGCAGATTCGTAGTTGGTACGAAGAGAATGTCGCATCGGACTGGCAGGAGAAGCGGGACAGGGCGATGTTTATCTTGCAAAAAGAGACAGAACTGCAAGAGATTGTGCAACTCGTTGGGCCCGATGCGCTTCCTGAGTCAGAGAAGGTTATATTGGAAGTCGCTAGAATGTTGAGGGAGGATTTCCTTCAGCAGTTTGCTTTCGACGAGGTAGATGCCTACTGTCCTCCAAATAAAGCATACGAAATGCTGAAAGTCATCTTATCGTTCTATGATGCTGCCGTTGCAGCTCTAAACAGGGGGGTGTCTCTTCGCCAAGTGCTGGATATGCCCATTCGCGATCGAATCGCCCAAATGAAAACGATGCCACACGACGAAGCGCTTGAGCAGATACCCAAGTTTGCAGATCAACTGGTAGAAGATATCGCGGGAATCGAGGTGTACTGAAGTGACGATCTCAACGACAGGTGCGCCTGAGCAAAAGATGAAGCTATCGCTTGTATCCACGGACTACCGAACAATTTCGTATGTCACGGGACCGCTGGTATTTGTGGATAGCGTTCAGGATGTCGCGTACAACGAGATGGTGACCATTCGAATGCCGGATGGCGCGATCAGGACCGGGCAGGTCCTGGAGATATCGGGCGACATCGCTGTGATCCAGGTCTTTGAGGGGACACAGGGTATCGACGTCAGTTCCACGGAGATTCGCTTTCTCGAAGAGGTTGCAAAGATCGATGTCTCTACCGAGATGCTCGGAAGAGTCCTGAATGGGACCGGAAAGCCGATCGATGGCGGCCCCCCGATCATTCCCGAGGCTCGTCTCGACATAATGGGCTCGCCGATCAACCCATACTCTCGGGAAAAGCCTGCTGACTTTATTGAAACCGGGATTAGCGCCATAGATGGCTTGAACACACTTGTCCGAGGCCAGAAGCTTCCCATCTTTTCCGGATCCGGCCTGCCTGCAAACGAGTTGGCGGCACAGATAATCCGTCAGGCACGAGTAAAAAGCGGTGAGGAGTTCGCGATAGTTTTCGGGGCGATGGGCATCACGCATCGCGAGGCCAGCTTCTTCATGTCGCAGTTCGAGGAGACGGGCGCGCTGGTTCGAGTCGTTTTCTTTCAGAATCTTGCCGACGATCCTACCGTCGAGAGGCTCCTTACCCCCAAGTGCGCACTCACAGTTGCCGAGTTCCTCGCGTTTGAGAAGGACATGCAGGTGCTTGTGGTTCTATCGGATATGACAAACTACTGTGAGGCGCTGCGGGAGGTTTCTACCGCGCGGGAAGAGGTACCGGGCCGCCGTGGATTTCCGGGATATATGTACACCGATCTTGCAGCAATCTACGAACGTGCGGGAAGGATTAAAGGCCGCAAAGGTTCGGTTACGCAGCTTCCCATCCTGTCTATGCCCGATGACGACATCACGCATCCCATCCCGGATCTAACTGGATATATCACTGAGGGGCAGATAGTGCTCTCAAGGCATCTGCACCGGCGCGGCATCTATCCCCCGATTGATACGCTTCCTTGCCTGTCGCGACTGATGAATTTAGGTATCGGTGAGGGGAAAACCCGAGAAGATCATCGGGCAGTAGCCAATCAGCTCTACGCGGCCTACGCTCAAGGACGCGATCTTCGCAAGCTTGTTGCGATCGTTGGCGAGGAGGCATTGTCCGAGACCGACAGACGCTACCTGCGTTTTGCTGATGACTTCGAGTCGCGCATCGTCGGACAGGGCGAGGAAGGGCGATCCGTGGAGGAGACCTTGGAGATTGCCTGGGATCTGATGAGCGGGCTACCAATGAGCGAGCTCAAGCGAGTACGCGACTTCATCGAGAAATATCATCCTAATCCTGAAGTCAAGGGCGACATATAGTGAGGTGCGAGTATCTTGGAAGAAGTACGACCTACGCGCTCTGAGCTTCTTGAACGCCGAGGGCAAATCAAGCTGGCGGAGCAGGGCATGGACCTGCTCAAGCAAAAGCGCGATGCCCTACTCATCGAGTTCATGGGTGTGATGGATGAAACCTTACGGTTGTCCGAAGCCTTACAAAAGGCTGTTTCGGACGCGCAGTATTCGCTTGCCGTTGCAAAAGCGGTTGACGGCACGGTAGCGTTGCGTTCCGCAGGAATGGCAACCAAAGGCGATGTCGTTGTTGAGATGTCAGGAACCCGCATCATGGGCGTACCCGTTCCCGTGGTGACCAAGGGCGAGAGCCCGATCAGATCTTCTTTCACTCGCGGCTACTCGGTTACAGGGATCTCAAGCAGGGTTGACGAGACCGCCGACAGATTCGAGCGAATACTCGATGTAATCATTGAGTATGCCGATATAGAAACCCGACTCAAACGACTCGGCGATGAGATTCAGAAAACGAATCGAAGGGTCAATGCGCTTGAGCAAGTGACGATCCCGCAGCTCAGGGAGCAAGTAACATATATTCGCCAGACGCTTGATGAGCGCGCTCGGGAAGATCTGTTCAGGCTCAAGAAGGTAAAGAAGAAGATCGAGCGAGCCAAAGCCTCGCAGCGGCCCTAGTCTTCAGTGGCGGAATCGCTCGGCGCCACTTCTTTGCCCTTCCTGACGATTATGGCGTTGACGTCCATCAATATCTCTACCGCGTTACGAGAGTGCTGGCGGAGTTCTCGGCCTAGCTTCAATATCTCGTGCAGATCGGGAATACCAAGATGCCCAAAGCGCAGGTCGTTCCACTCGTCACGAGCGACGTACGCCCATAACTCACCGAGTACCCACTCGATCTCTTCTACCTGCGAGCTGGTTATCGAATGCCACTCCTTTTTGTGTGAGTGGCGAACGCGATCCATGGCCCGTTCAACCGCTTTGGCTTTGCGGATCTGAAACGCTCGCATTCCGATATCTTCGTTCGTTACGCCAGGGCGTCTCATCGGCATGGCGCTACCTCCTTGGGTTTACCTATCAGTTCGGCAACCGATTCGATTTTCCTTTATCCGATCTCCGAATTTCGAGCTGCTGGTCTAGAATAGCTTGTACAGAAAAACTCAAGCTGGAAGGAAGCATATGGAGTTTACCGATGTTCTTGCCAAGCGCAGGAGCGTTCGCCATTTCAAGACCAAAGTTGCTGTCAGCGATGATGATGTTCAAGCGCTGCTGGCCGCTGCGATAACAGCGCCTTCGGCGGGCAACATCCAGCCTTGGCGTTTCACTGTGGTTCGAAGTGCGGCGGCGAAGGAGCGCCTGATCGAGGCTCTGCGCCAGAGATGGGTTGCGCCTGCGCCCGTGATAATCGTTGTTTCAGTGGACCCCAGGCCCTGTGCGGCAAGGTACGGTGGCCGAGGGGAGATGCTCTACGCAATCCAGGATACCGCCGCGGCAATCCAAAACATCTTATTGGCCGCGGTCGATAGGGGGCTGTCGTCATGCTGGATCGGGGCGTTCGATGAGGGCGCCATTCGAGACGCACTCGATATAACCGCACCGATCACTCCAGTTGCCATATTGCCGATTGGTTACTCGGCAGAGTCTTCAGCGCGTCCCGCAAGAAGGCCTGTGGACGAGCTGACTGTGTGGCTGTAGCGTCGTGAGCACTGTTTTTGATACCTTGGATGAGCTTCGCCGACAAGCCGAAGAATGTCGCGAGTGCCCTTTGAGCACTACCAGGAATCGTGTGGTTTTCGGGTTTGGTGATCCCTGCGCGAACCTGATGTTCGTGGGCGAGGCCCCTGGTCGTAATGAGGATTTACGCGGAGAACCCTTCGTGGGAGCCGCAGGGAAATTCTTCGATGAGTTGCTGCGCTCTATTCACCTGGATAGAAGTGATGTGTACATCACGAACCTGCTCAAGTGCCGTCCGCCAGGCAACAGGAACCCGACGCCGGCCGAGATAGCGGCGTGCGCAAACCTCCTTCGCCGGCAAGTGGCTTTGGTGCATCCGAAGATTCTCGTTACACTCGGCAACTTCTCGACGCGATTTGTCCTCAAGACGACTGAAACCATTACAAAGCAGCGAGGAATTCCGCAGCACAAAGGGTTTCTAACAGTGATTCCGGTGTATCACCCCGCCGCAGCGATATACGATGTGACCAAGCGGGAAACACTGTTGGCTGATTTTTCGGTGATTGGTGAATTGCTGAATGCCGAGCGACCGTCAAGCGATAAAGAAGATGGGTGTGGGGACTTGCGCAAATGAGAGACCAGGGGCATCGCTTCGAGATATACACTTACAGTGAGCGATCGACGCATGCGGTCGGAGTGGCAGCGGCAGGGCTACTGGTTCCCGGCGACACGATACTGCTCTCTGGCGACCTTGGGGCGGGCAAGACCGCGCTGGCAAAAGGGATCGCGGCAGGGCTGGGAGTAGACGAGGGAGTGACAAGTCCGACCTTCAACGTTATGAAGGTTCATGAAGGCAGGCTCACCCTCTACCATATTGATCTTTACAGGTTGGACTCTGCAGCGCAGTTGGAAGATGTTGGATACTACGACGCCCTTGACTCCGGCGGCGTTGCCGTTGTCGAGTGGGGAGATCGCTTTGCCGAGAGCCAGCCAGACTCCTATGTCGCTGTCGATATAAGGATAATCGAAGACGAAGTCAGGGAGATGTCACTTATGGCCAGGGGCCCGAGGGGAGCGGCGATTATCGAGTCCTGGGTAGATGCCTGCTCCAGCCTGTCCGGGGTTGAGGTGCATCGATGAAGCGCACGGTGCTGGGAATCGACACCGCCACCGAGGTAGTTGCTATCGGCGTCGGGCAGATGCAAGAAAATCGAGTGCATATCATTGCAAGCGATGATACCTACTCACCTCGCGCGGCTCTCTCTGAGAGTGCACCTAGAGTATCGGCGCTGCTTGAGCAGGCAGGATTATCCTTCGGCGACGTGGATCGAGTTGTCGTTGGCTTGGGGCCTGGATCTTTTACAGGCGTGCGCATCGGCGTCGCGCTTGCAAAAGGGCTGGCGAGTGCCCTTGGAGTGCCGCTGTATGAACTCGGTACCGCCGATGCAGTCGCGTGGAGAATCGCTGCCCTTGCATCGGAGGATGCCCTGGTCGGGGTAGTCGGCGATGCCATGCGGGGCGAGGTTTATCCGGCCTTGTTCCGTGTCGGACCGCTTGAGGTTCGCAGGCTGGACCACGACACTGTCAGCAAGCCGGATGTGGCTGCGAAGCGATGGGCCACACTCGGCAAACCGGTGCTTCTTACCGGCAACGGCCTGGTAAAGTACGCCGATATTTTCCGTGCAGAATTCAACTCCTCGGCATGGATCGCCGAAGAGCATCTGTGGCTTCCTTCAGGCGCCTCCTTGCTGATGGCGCACAGTGCGCACTGTGAGACGGGAGAGATCGGGGACGGCGACGCAGCAGGAGTCTTGCCGATCTACACGCGCCTCTCGGATGCCGAGGAAAACGAGCGGAACAGCGCCTCGCGCAGGCGAGCGGGCGGTACAGGCGGGGGGCATCCCGCATGAGCGCTTACGTAAGGAACATGGTTGCATCGGACGTAGACGACGTGCTCGCCATCGAGGAGCGAAGTTTTGCGCACCCATGGAGCCGTGGGATATTTCGCTCTGAACTCTGTCTGGATGACAGGGTATGGCTGGTTGCGGTATGTAGCGGCCGCGTCTCCGGTTACATCGGGGCGTGTTTTGCCGAGTATGAGTCGCACATTCTCAATCTTGCCGTGGCCCACGACTGGAGAAGACGGGGTCTCGCAAAGGCATTGCTAGCCGCGTTATACAGCGTCATGTCACAGCGAGGAGTCAATCGCATGACCCTTGAGGTCAGGGAGGGCAACGCTGGGGCGATCGCCCTGTGCGAGTCGGCAGGTTTTATCGTCGCAGGACTCAGGCCGCAGTATTACTCCGAGAGTGGAGAAGATGCTTTGACTATGTCGTCAGGGGAACTCGATTCATCTCAAGAGGCCACTCGCTTTAAAGCTTTAGCGCGTGAGGCGGAGTCAACGCTGAGCATGCTTGGTGCTTTCCCGGACATTCTCGGCCCCATCGTGCTTGCGATTGAGACATCTTGTGACGAGACCGCAGCTGCCGTGCTCTCTTCTGGCAGCACCGTGCTATCCAGTGTGGTTGCCAGTCAGACCGAGTTTCACTCACGTTTCGGCGGGGTAGTTCCGGAGATTGCCAGTCGCAAGCACACGGAGGCGATCGTCTCGACAGTGGATGAGGCGATGAAGCTCGCAAGCGAGAGAATAGGAGTGCAGCTCGCGTACAAGGACCTCGATGCCATCGCTGTCACCCAGGGACCGGGGCTTGTTGGGGCGCTGGTCGTCGGCCTTGCATACGCCAAGGGGCTTTCGCTTGCTTCCGGCGTGCCGATGGTAGGCGTCAATCACCTCGAGGGACATATTTTTGCCGCGCGAATGGCTGATTCGGAGATCGAGCCACCATTTATCGCGCTGGTGCTTAGTGGTGGGCACACTTTTTTGGCCTATGTTCCCAAATGGGGTACTTACAAGATCTTAGGAGAGACTCTTGACGATGCCGTGGGGGAGGCTTTCGACAAGGTGGCGAAGCTGCTTGGATTAGGCTATCCCGGTGGGCCGATCCTCTCGGCGCTTGCCGAAGAAGGGGATCGGGACGCTATCGATTTTCCCCGGGCGATGATGCACTCAAAGAACTACTCGTTTTCATTGTCCGGGCTCAAGACAGCGGTGGTCAATTACGTCCGCCATGAAAGGGAGGCTGGTCGTCAGCTGAACCTGCCTGATTTGGCGGCCTCATTCCAGGCGGCCGTCAACGACGTGCAGGTCGCCAAGACCCTTCGGGCCGTGAAAAAGTATGACGTGAAGAGATTTGTGCTGGGAGGCGGTGTCGCGGCGAACCGGGAATTACGCCACGCCCTTTCCGAAGAGCTTGGCCGGGCAGGGGTGTCCGTGTCAGTGCCGCCACTGGCTTTGTGTACTGACAATGCGGTGATGATAGGCGTCGCGGGGACATTTCGGTTTTTGCGCGGCGAGAGGCTTTTACTAAGCGCCGATGTGATGCCTGACATGAGGTTGGGGTAGGCCGAATTAAGCCACTTTAAGGCATTGTATTCTATGCATTACAGGAGTATTGTCGATATTGCGCCGGGGTGAGGGATCGGCATTCTCAGCCAAGCAGGTTCACCTGCTTAGAGGGAGAGGAGTGGGGTTTATGAACTACTCTTTACGCTCGAAAGTTTCCATTCTAATGGTACTGGTTTTAGTAATGGTTGCCGTACTGCCGTTAGCCGCAGTTTCGGCCAAGGGTGGTGTTTCCGGCCAAGGGGTTACGGCTCAGATCGCGCGGTTCGATCAAGACAGGTTCGAACCGGACGATACTACACAAACGGCTATGGTTTATAACCCAACTGTTCACGGCAACACTTTTTCGTCGAAGCGTACCTTTCATGGCACCAACAACCTTGAAGAGGACGAAGTTGATTTTGTCAAAATAACCATTACCGAGACAGGCACGCCAATTTGGGTTGAGACGATGTATGTGGCAGGCTGGTCGGATACTTATCTCAGGCTTTACGACGAGGATATGGTGCTTCTCGGAACCGTTGACGATCATGCATATTTCGACTCCACCTACAGTGAATCACTGTGGTACCCGGCAACTTTCCCCGGTACCTATTATCTGGGAATCGAGGGCATCTCAGACTATCCGTTCGCGTATGAGCTGCACATCACATTAGGCAATGCTCGACGCATATCGGGACCCAACAGGTTTGCCACCGCAGCAGCAATATCTCGCCTGCAGTGGGACAACACGGAAAACTCCTACTATGGTACCGGATATGGCCCCAATACGATTGTTATTGCGAATGGACACAGCCCAGCAGACATGTCCGCTGGTGCGACCCTGGCGGGATCGCGCGGCGGCGTTTTACTTCTGACCCACAGGGACTCCCTGCCGTGGGAAACCAAAGCGGAGATAACGCGCATCACAGAATCGTTGTTTTGGGATGAAGATGAGCTTGATCTGTATGTCATAGGCGGCAGATCAGCTGTCAGCGAGGATGTGTTTTCCAAGCTGCAGGAGATGAGGGGGGTTACCTCAGTAAAGCGACTTGGCGGCATCAATCGCTTCCATACCGCGGTAGCAATCGCTGACGAGATGGCTAGCCTTATAGGCACACAAACGGCATACATTGTCAATGGGAACGCCTACCCGGACGCCCTCTCGGCGGCGCCGGTTGCCGGATGGGATTCCTCGCCGATTCTGATGACAAATAAAGATTCGGTGCCGACCACCACCGTCACCTGGTTGCGTGACAATGGAATCACCAATTTGATGGTTGTAGGTGGATCGGGTGTTATAAGTGATGCGTTGCTCGATCAACTTGATGCCGAGTTTGGCGCAACGCGAATCACCGGTGAAAACAGATTCGAGACTTCCAAAAATGTTGCGCTACACGGGGTCAATGACCTAGGGATGACTGACAGCTTGGCTACCATTGTCTCGGGCAATGCATTCGCCGATGGGTTTGCTGCGGCGTCACTTGCATATTGGGCGGGCGCCCCGATTTTACTGACCCCGAGTGGATCGTTGCACCCGCAGGTCAATGCGTATTTTGCTGAAAGCGGAAGTGTAGGGCATAACACTTGGGGCTTGGACGGCACAGGCTGCTATGTTATCGGCGGCACCGGAGTCATCAGCGCCTATACCTACGAGCAATTCCGTGACCTGTGGAAAACGGTGAATGTAGACTAGTAGCGTCCACCAATAATCTAAGCGCGTCAGACTCAATATCAGTTGCAAAGTAGCTGGTAAAGAGTATTGAACCTCACGTCGGCGCAAGGTATAATTCGTTCCTGCTGGCACTCAAAGACAAAGAGTGCTAGCAGGTTCGGCTTTCGGGTGCGAAAATTCGAGGTATGAACTGGCGGGAACTCGCCAGTCGACCTTCACCTGACTTGCCGGGCTTTCTGGTCATGTCAGATATCGAAACAGGAGGGCAGCACATGAATTTGAAGCCGTTGGGCGATCGCGTGATCGTCAAGCCGGCGGATGCCGAGGAAAAGACACAGAGCGGTCTGTTCATCCCGGACACCGCCAAGGAAAAGCCGCAGCGCGGCGAGGTAGTTGCTGTGGGAGATGGCAAGCTCAAGGAAGATGGCACCAGGGTGGCGATCGACGTGAAAGTCGGGGACACCGTGATCTTTAGCAAGTACGGTGGTAGTGAGGTCAAAATCGACGGCGTTGAATACAAGATTCTCGACGCCGAGCGGGATATCATCGCCGTTGTTGTTGACTAAAGCAGTTGTTTTTCAGGTTGTTTGATTGCCAGACTATTTTGAAGGAGGAGATACCTTAGATGGCTAAGGATATTCGTTTTGATGAGACCGCTCGCCGCGGTCTTGAGGCCGGCGTAAACAAGCTGGCCGATGCTGTGAAGGTGACCTTGGGTCCTAAGGGCCGCTATGTCGTGCTCGACAAGAAGTTCGGCGCGCCTACGATCACCAATGATGGCGTTACGATCGCCAAGGAGATTGAGCTCGAGGACGCCTTGGAGAACATGGGCGCCCAGCTGGTAAAAGAGGTCGCAACCAAGACCAACGATATCGCCGGAGACGGCACCACCACCGCTACTCTGCTTGCTCAGGTCATCGTTCGCGAAGGGCTGCGCAATGTGGCTGCAGGGGCTAATCCGCTTGCGATCAAGCGTGGTATCGAGAAGTCTGTCGACGCTGTCGTTGAGACAATCAAGGCTAACGCGAAGGAGATCGAAGACAGGGAAGAGATCGCCAATGTTGGCTCCATCTCGGCCGCTGATGACAGAATCGGCAACAAGATCGCGGAAGCGATGGAGGTTGTCGGCAAGGACGGAGTCATCACTGTCGAAGAGTCTCAGACATTCGGCATCGAAATCGAGACTGTAGAGGGCATGCAGTTCGATAAGGGCTACATCTCTCCGTACATGATCACCGATTCGGATCGCATGGAGGCTGTACTCAACGACCCGCTTATCCTCATTGCCAATCAGAAGATCGGCAGCGTTCAGGATCTCTTGCCGGTGCTTGAGAAGGTCATCCAGGCTGGCAAGGCACTTCTGATTATTGCCGAGGACGTAGAGGGAGAGGCGCTCGCCACCCTGGTCGTCAACAAGCTGCGCGGCACCTTTAACTGCGTAGCGGTCAAGGCTCCGGGCTTCGGCGACCGCCGCAAGCGTATGCTTGAGGATATCGCTGTTGTAACAGGTGGTCAGGTCATCTCCGAGGAGTTGGGCGTGAAGCTCGACGGCGCCACTTTGGACATGCTTGGTCGCGCCAAGACCATCAAGGTGACGAAAGACGCCACCACGATCGTTGACGGCGCAGGCACCGAGGAGACTATCGCCGCCCGCATCAATCAGATCAAGGTCGAGATCGAGAACTCCGATTCTGACTTCGATCGCGAAAAGCTGCAGGAGAGACTCGCCAAGCTTTCAGGCGGAGTCGCTGTAATCAAAGTCGGAGCCGCCACCGAGGTCGAGCTCAAGGAGAAGAAGCATCGCATCGAGGACGCGCTTCAGGCGACTCGTGCTGCGGTTGAGGAGGGTATTGTCGCCGGCGGAGGAGTTGCTCTTGTCGACGCACTGCCCGCGCTTGACTCTCTCGATCTCGATGCCGAGGAGATGATCGGTGTTTCGATCATCAGAAAAGCTTTGGTAGAGCCACTGAAGACCATCGCTGGAAATGCTGGCTTCGAGGGATCTGTCGTGGTCGAGAAGGTCAAGACTCTCGGCAAAGGCGAGGGTCTCAATGCAATGACCGGCGAATACGGAGACCTTCTCAAGATGGGGGTTATCGATCCTGTCAAGGTCACCCGTTCGGCACTGCAGAATGCAGCATCAATCGCTTCGCTGATTCTCATCACCGAGGCCGCAATTACCGACGCCCCCTCGAAGGATGAGGGTCCTGGCGGCGGGATGCCTGGCATGGGCGGCATGGGCGGGATGATGTAGTCACCCGGCTAACTGCCTGAGAAGGAACCACACGATGAGGCCCCGCTCCTTGAGAGACGGGGCCTCGTTGTTTTTCAGGCAAGCTTTCGCTTGCTGTCTATGAGCTTCTCGTAGTGTGACAGCAGTCTGTCAGCCATCGGGCGGATATCAAAATCTGAAGCCGCGATCTTCGCAGCCTCTTTCATGCGCAGCCGCAATGCCTGGTCTTGAGTGATGAGCATCAGCTTCTCGGCGAGATCAGTGACGTTGTTCTCGGCGAGAAGTCCGGTTACGCCGTCGTCGATCACCTCGCCCACTCCCGCTGACCTTACGCCTACCGCCGGCAATTCCGCGGCCAAAGCCTCCATCACCACGAGAGGGAAGGTCTCCGAGACCGAAGCGGTAACAAAAACATCCGCCGCGCGGAGCATTCCCGGAACTTCATCGTAGGATGCAGCTCCGGTAAAGTGCGCCTTGTCTCTCATTGAGTGAGCAGCCAGTAGGCCCTCCATAGATTCCCGCATAGGTCCATCGCCTATGACCAGCAATCTTGCCGAAGGTGCGTCGCCTGCAATTGCAATGAAAGACTCGATCAGCATCACCACGTTCTTTTCAGGCCCAAGACGTCCGAGGTGGCAAAGAACGACCTCCTCGTCGGACCAGCCGAAATCCATACGGGATCGCGGATTATCCGGGCTAAAGAAAGATGCTGTATCGATTGCATTGTTGTGTACGACCGCCCTGTCAGTGACCCCCCACTCGGCAAGCCACCCCTGAATGCCCGCCGAAGGTGCAATATACATGTCAACTCTGGATGCAAAGCCCTTCAAATACTTTTGCAGCATCGCTCTTCGCGCGAACCTGGGGACAAAGCCGGCGTAGGTGTCAGCAAAGATGTCATAACGTGAGTGATTCGTGAACACCACAGGAATTCCGTGCGGCTCGCACTTGCGCAAGGCAATCTGGCCGGAGACAAAGGGGTGGTGCACGTGAGCTACATCTATCGTCGGAATAATCCGCTTTGCCTCGGCGGAGAGCAGCATACCCATCTGCCAGCCTGTTTTTCCCCATGGGATTCCTGATGAGCGAATGACATTGGGTTCGCTGTCTTCGTAAGAGTTGTCGCCGAAGGTAAACACAAACACCTCGTGGCCAAGCTCCTCGAACCTCGACTTGTAGAGGCTGATGTAGTTGGTCACGCCGCTGATATGCGGCTTATACATGTCGGCAAACATACCAATCCGCATCAATATATCTCCTTTTTGCCGACGAAATTCCTGTTACAGTGTCTGGATATTGTCCGCTATTTCGAAGGATCAATAAATGTCCCTTTCCATAGGAATTGTCGGCTTGCCTAATGTCGGCAAGTCCACGCTCTTTACAGCGTTGACCAGAAAAGCTGTTGTAGCTGCCAACTATCCGTTTGCGACGATCGATCCCAATGTCGGGGTTGTTCCTGTGCCCGATGGGCGCCTCGATCGATTGGCGCGAATCGTACTTCCGCAGCGGGTGCTTCCCGCCGCTGTCGAGTTCGTGGACATTGCCGGCCTGGTCCGGGGCGCACATCAGGGCGAGGGGCTGGGTAATCAGTTCCTCTCGCACATCAGGGAGACCGACGCGCTGTGCGAAGTCATCAGATACTTTGCCGATCCAAACGTCGTGCACGTTGACGGCAGGATAGATCCTGTCAGTGACGCGGAGTCTATCAGGACAGAGCTTGTGCTTGCGGACCTGGCTACTGCGGAAAAGGTCCTGGTGAGACTCGAAAAGGATATCAAGCGCGACAAGGGGCTCGCCGAGAAGTTCACCTTGGTCAAAAGAGTTGCCGAGTGGCTGGCGCAAGGTCATCGTGCGCGCAAGATGGAGATGAGTGATCTTGAGCGAGAGATGCTTGCAGACCTTCATCTGTTGACGATGAAGCCGATGCTATATCTGGCAAACGTCGACGAAAGTGCGCTAGATGGCGACCCCGGTGTCATAGACGGAATCACGCCGATAGTGATCTGCGGAAAAATCGAAGCTGACCTGGCCGAGTTGTCGCGCGAGGACGCCTCGGAGTATATGGCCGCGATCGGGCTGGAGGAAGCTGGACTCAATAGGGTGATCCGGGAGGCGTACAGGCTGCTGGGACTCCAGAGTTTCTTTACCGCCGGCGAGAAGGAGGTCCGGGCATGGGCGATTCCTATCGGCGCCAAAGCACCGCAGGCGGCAGGCGCCATCCACTCTGATTTCGAAAGGGGCTTCATCAAGGCGGAGGTCATCGCTTACGACGACTATATTGCGCTTGGCGGAGAAAAGCAGGCTCGTGAAGCAGGAAAGTTGCGTATAGAAGGAAAGGACTATGTCATGGCGGATGGAGATGTCGTGCACTTTCGGTTCAACGTCTAGCGTCGAACTTAGTGTTCTAGACCTTTTCTGAGCATCCACTCCATCTGATTAGGAAGCACACCGGTACCGCCCACAAGAGTCGGGTTGCTGATGCGCGTGCGGTTGTTTACGAGAAACTCACGGGTGTGTGCCGGCAAGAATCTTTCACCAACCAGAATTACAGGGCGTCCGGTCAGGGATCCTAAAGCAGCGGCTGACAGTGCATCCGGATACGCTTCGGCGTTTACCACAAGCGGACTTAGTGTCCCTGTGCCGGAGTAGGTCCTGATGACTTCGAGATTCGTGCGGAACCGATTTGGGCCTGCAATGCGCCTTACGGTGCCGTATCCGCTTAGTTCGGCTCTTACCTGCTCATCGATGACGCCTGTGCCGCCTATGATGTCGATGTGTCGGATAGCGGCATTGTGCGTTTCCAGAAACTCGATTGTAGCCGTTGGGATCGAGCCGCGTTTCGTCATCAGGATCGGAGTGCCTGATGCGCCTGCGAACGACCCTACGGAAAGCGCGTCCGGAAAGTCCTCACCCGAGACGACTTTTATCCGCCCGGTTGTCGGGATCCCAAGGAAGTGTGCGATTTGAGCGGCGGTCTCGAAGCGGTTGATTCCGGCGAAACGCTGGATAGTGACGGAGCCTGTCGGCCGCCCGGTTGCGCTTGCCGCCGCACTTGCTGTAGCCGAGGAGACTGCTCCTTCGCCACCAAGAACCAGTATTCGAGATGGCCTTCGCGCAGCGATCGTCGACCGTGCGACAGGCGTGAGCGAGGCGGGGTTAGTTAGCAGCATGGGAGCGTTTGTCCTGCGCGAGAGCGTTGATCCAACCAGTGAGTCCGGCCAGTCGGAGCCGGACGCCAGTATGATATTTTCTCCTTGACCCGGCCAGCCTGATGCGGCAACACTCGCTGCTGTTTCAAAACGGTCCCTGCCTGCCAGTCTTGGGTAAACAGGGTCAAACGGATTGGTGTCAAGAAATCGATCGATCCCTCTTGCTATAGCGCGTGCGCCGTCACGCTGGAAGTTTGGGTTTACGAGCTTGGCAAGCTCAGTCGAGTTGCTCATGAACCCTGTCTCTACCAGTACCGCAGGCATGTTGGACCAGCGCAACACGTAAAACGCGCCCTCCTTGACTCCCCGGTTTCTCAATCCGGTCTCCAAGATGTACTCTTGCTGAATGAAGGAGGCGAGTTGTTGTGACAACAGGCGATCGGTGGTGCTTGTGTTGCGCCAGAAGGTCTCGGCTCCATTAGCCGAAGAGGAGGTCGCGGCATTGGCATGTATAGAGATAAAAACGTCCGCACCCCAGGCGTTGGCCAGATCACATCGTGCTTGAAGGTCGTCGTGAACGGTGAACGCTCCACTAGTGGCATAGCGCAAGGTTCCGTCAGTAGCTTGTGACCACGTTGGGATGTCCACCCTGATTACATTGGCGTCAGTGGTGCGGCTGAGCATCGTTGCATGACCTTTGGCTCGCAAGGTCGCCTGTATCTCTTGCGCGAAAGCAAGGTTTATGTCCGCTTCCTCGATACCCTGCCGTACAGCCCCCGGAAAAGAACCGCCATGTCCAGGATCGAGAAATACCCTGCCTCCTCCCGAGGTCCCTGAAGCAGGCGCCAGAGCGGGCGATGCGACTAGGCTGCACACGATGGCTAGAATGGGGATTATGGCCAGGGTGACTTGGTAAAGTCGTCGGCTTCGATTCATGGCTACGTGTCGACCTTCCGGTGGGTTGTGAAAATATAATCGGAAAAGTTTCCGATATCCTTGATTGATTATAGCTAAGAAGGTTCAATCAGATAAAGAAAACCCCTACAATACCAACACCACGAATGTTATTTGAGGAGGCGTCTGCTGATGGAGTTAGAGATTGGGCGAGGCAAGACAGGCCGACGGGCTTACGGATTCGACGATATCGCCATCGTGCCTTCTCGCCGAACCCGGGATCCTCGGGATATCGACATCTCGTGGTCCTTTGCATTTCGAGACAGGGAGTACTCGTTTCCTATGCCCTTAATTGCATCGGCGATGGATGGCGTAGTTGATGTCGATTTCGCAATCGGGATGGGCAAGCTTGGTGGTCTGGCGGTGCTGAATTTGGAGGGTATTCAGACCCGCTATGAAGATCCAGCTCCAAAGCTCGAGGCAATTGCGGCTTTCTCGAAAGAGGAAGCTACCGCGAAAATGCAGGACATCTACCGCGAGCCTATCAAGCCCGAGTTGATTACAGAAAGGGTGCGCCAGATCAAGGAAGGTGGCGTTATCGCAGCCGCCTCACTCACTCCGCAAAACGTCGACCGATACATAGAGGCCGCGCTGGCTGGAGGACTTGATATCCTGGTGATCCAGGGCACCGTTGTGTCCGCAGAGCATAAGTCAAGCTATGACGAGCCGCTGGATTTAAATACGTTCGTTCGCGACCTCGGCATACCTTGCATTATCGGCGGTTGTTGCAGCTATCAAGGGGCATTGCATCTTATGCGGGCGGGTGCCATAGGGGTCCTTGTTGGAGTGGGTCCAGGCCATGCGTGTACGAGTCGAGCAGTGCTGGGGATAGGCGTTCCTCAGTGCACGGCAATCGCTGACGCTGCTGCCGCACGCACTCGCTTTCTGGAGGAAACGGGGTCATACGCCCATGTTATTGCCGATGGTGGCATGCGTACCGGTGGGGATATTGCGAAGGCCATTGCAGTTGGGGCTGACGCAGTAATGATAGGCTCTCCGCTGGCGGCCGCGGCTGAAGCGCCAGGTCGCGGATCTCATTGGGGGATGGCGACATTTCATTCGGAGTTGCCGCGCGGAACCCGCGTGCGCACCGGCGTCAAAGGTACCCTGCAAGAGATCTTAGTCGGCCCGGCTCGTGAGAACGACGGGACTTTGAACCTGGCAGGCGCCCTGAAGACCTCGATGGCAACTTGTGGCTATGAGAACTTGAAGGCTTTCCAGAAAGCCGAAGTAATGATCGCGCCCGCCCTGCAGACTGAGGGCAAGTCCCTCCAGCAGGCGCAGGGTGTTGGCATGGGTTAGGTCTTTGACTGTGACGTCATATCATGAGCAGCAGCCGGTTGTATTCGTATTGGACTTTGGCGCCCAGTACGCACAATTAATCGCGCGCCGAGTGCGTGAAGCGCGAGTTTACAGTGAGATTGTGGCCTACGATATCTCGGCAGATGAGATAGCCCGGCGTAAACCCGCTGCAATAATTCTCTCTGGTGGTCCCGCCAGTGTTTTTTCGGATGCCGCTCCTCACATGGACCCGGCGATCCTCGATATGGGCATACCCGTGTTGGGTTTCTGCTATGGCATTCAAGAGATCGCCATGCAACTTGGCGGGAAAATCCCGAACACGGGGATCGGCGAATACGGTTTTGCGGAGCTTGAGCTTATTGCGCCCGATAGCAAGCTGCTCAAAGGTGTTCCGCAGACATCGCAGTGCTGGATGAGTCATCGTGACTGTGTCACGGTTCCTCCTGAAGGATTTGTGGTGACTGCCCGAACAAAGACCACGGATGTCGCCGCGATGGAGGACGTTTCACGCAACCTCTATGCCACGCAGTTTCATCCCGAAGTCGCGCATACGGAGTATGGCCAAACCATCATTCGGAACTTCCTCTACGATATCGCGAATATTCCCCCATCATGGACCATGCTCAACATCGTCGAGGAGACGGTGGAGAAGGTCCGGGAGAAAGTGGGCGCCGGCCGGGTAATCTGCGGGCTTTCGGGAGGAGTAGATTCGGCCGTTGTAGCTGCTTTACTGCACAGGGCGATAGGGGATCAGCTCACCTGCGTGTTCGTCGATCACGGTATGCTGCGCCTCAATGAGGCGAAGGAGGTCGTCCGTGTATTCCGCGATCAGTTCCATGTAGACCTCATCGCGGTAGACGCTGCGGACAGATTCTTGAGTGTGCTTTCCGGAGTTACCGACCCGGAGGAGAAGCGCCGATTGATCGGCGAGGAGTTTTGGAAGGTATTTTTCGAGGAAGCCGAGAAGCTCGAAGGTGTGCGCTGGCTTGCGCAGGGCACTTTGTATCCCGACGTCATTGAATCCGGCAACAAAACAGCAGCCAAAATCAAGAGCCATCACAACTTGATTCCATTTCCACCAGGGGTGCATTTCGAGCTTATCGAGCCGTTGACCTCTCTATTCAAGGACGAGGTCCGGGCAGTGGGATTAGAGCTCGGGCTTCCTGATGAGATCGTGCATCGTCAGCCGTTTCCGGGACCGGGATTGGCGGTTCGGATCATCGGGGGTGTTGATCGGGAGAAGCTCGACACGCTCAGAGCGGCAGACGCCATCATCCGTGAAGAGATTTCAGCGTGGGATACGGAGCGCACCGTGTGGCAGTACTTCGGGGTGCTGCCCGACATCCGAAGTGTCGGGGTGATGGGCGACGAGAGAACATATGGTCGGCCTGTCATAATCAGGGCGGTTGCCTCGGCGGATGCAATGACCGCGGACTGGGCGCGCCTCCCGCACGAGCTTTTGGCTACCATCAGTAACAGGATCATCAATGAGGTGGAGGGGGTCAATCGGGTGGCGTATGACGTGACCAGCAAGCCTCCCGGCACAATCGAGTGGGAATAGTGCGGTAAATGTCGTATTTTGTTTACAGGCGTCCGTGATGTCGGCATGTGCCGACATATGTGATGCCAGCGGAGGTGGAACCATGGCTACACCGGAAGATATGCAGGTCGCCGATAAGATAGCGCACCATCGCAGTCGCATCGATGCGATCGACTGTCAGATCGTAAGGTTGCTCAATGAGCGAGCGGCAGAAGCGCTTGCCATTCGAGAGCTGAAACCCCAGGTTCACTGGGGCTTGTACGATCCAAAGCGTGAAGAGGAGATTTTTGGCAATATCTCGCGGTGCAACGAGGGGCCACTCTACACCGAAAATCTCAGGGAAATCTACGAGACGGTTTTGCACGTGATGAAGGAGCTGAGGGATCAATGATTGCGGGCGAGAGCGACAAGCCTTCCAATGCGATTCCCGCCGTCTCGCGTGATGGTGATGTGACGATCATCGCTGGTCCTTGCTCGGTTGAAAGCCTAGAGCAGATGCGTGAAGTGGCTGCTACTTTAAAGCAGCTCGGCATTCGAGTAATGCGGGGAGGAGCGTACAAGCCAAGGACTTCGCCATTCTCCTTTCAGGGCCTGGAAGAAAAGGGTCTGCAGATACTGCGTGAGGTTGCCGATGAGTTCGATCTGCTGGTTGTAACCGAAGTCACCGACTCAGCCAATGCGGAGTTGGTCGACGAGTACTCGGATATGTTGCAGATCGGCACCCGGAATATGGCGAATTTCAGTTTGCTTAAAAAGATCGGTGTGATAACGGCCGAGTCCCGCAAGCCCGTACTGTTCAAGCGTGGAATGGCTGCCACAATCGAGGAGTGGCTTCAGGCCAGCAATTACATCACCATGCAGGGTAACGAGAACGTTATCTTGTGTGAGCGGGGAATCCGGACGTTTGAGACGGCTACACGCTTTACTCTCGATATCACCGCGGTGCCTGTCGTCAAGAAGCTGTCATTGCTGCCGATCGTCATCGATGTATCTCATCCTACCGGTTCAGCCGACTTTGTTCCTGCGGTTTCACGCGCGGCTGTAGCGGTAGGCGCTGATGGCTTGATGGTCGAAGTGCACCCAAATCCGCGGGAGGCTTTATGCGATGGGGCCCAATCTTTAGATTTAGAAGGATTAACTAAACTTGTTGGCGAATTAAAGTTGGTGGCGGGAGCGGTAAACAGGAATATCCGATAGCTCGACTTGCAAGCTCCGCATCGATGATCAGGTAAAAACAAAAAAGCATCATATGGGGGCAGGCAGTTGACACGGCTGGGATTGCGTTGTTGTCTGTATTGCGGAGCTGCGGATTCTACTCGGATCGGCCGCTGCGTCGTATGTAATCTGCCAGCTTGCGAGAGGTGCGGCAACATTCAACACACGCAAGGAGACCTTAAGGTCACTCACCACAAGTGCTTGCCGAAAACAGGGGACTCTTTCTCGATGATAAAGTTCAAGAAATAAGTGTGTCCTGATTTGATTTTTCTGGATAGTTCGACCCTGGCGCATGTAAACTATACCCCCATGATCATGCGACTTTCAGATCTCAACCCCGCGCAACACGATGCAGCGACCAGCACCGAGGGCCCTTTGCTCGTTCTGGCTGGCGCCGGCTCCGGCAAGACCAGGGTGCTGACGCATCGGATTGCCCATATAGTAGAGAATGGCCTCGCATCACCTCATCAGATTCTGGCGATTACGTTTACCAACAAGTCCGCCTCCGAGATGAAGCACCGGCTTGCGCAGCTGTGTGCTGCAAAGTCGCGCGCTATGTGGGTGATGACGTTTCATGCGATGTGCGTGCGGATGCTTCGGGCGCATTCGGATCTAATCGGTTTTGACCGCTCCTTTACCATCTACGACGCTGACGACAGCAAAAGGATGATAAAGGAGGTCATGAAGAGCATAGGGCTTGACGAGAAGCGCTACCCCGTACCCGGGATAGCCAGCCGTGTCTCCCTGGCAAAAAATGAGCTAATCGGCCCTGCAGAGCTAGCCTCTTCCGCAGTGACTCCAATCGATAAGGCCGCAGCGAAAGTGTTCGCTCGCTATAAACGCCGAATGCGCGACTCCAACGCGATGGATTTCGATGATCTGCTTGTGGAAACGCACACCTTGTTGACCAGCTGTCCGGAGGCGCTCGAGGCTTACCAGGAGCGCTTCATCTACATTATGGTCGACGAATACCAGGACACTAACCATGCGCAGTACCGCATAGTGAATCTGCTAGCTTCAAAGAGGCGAAACCTTATGGTCGTCGGCGATGATGACCAGTCAATATACTCATGGCGAGGCGCCGATATCAGCAACATACTGGAGTTTGAGAAAGATTATCCCGAAGCGGCTGTTGTTCGCCTCGAGCAAAACTATCGCTCGAGTGCGACGATTCTGGCCGCCGCCAATGCGGTAGTCGCCAACAATTCGGGCCGAAAACCCAAGACACTTTGGACCGCGAACGCTGGAGGCGAGTCTATTACGCGTTATCGCGCCGAAGATGAGAGAGACGAAGGCCGTTTCATCGCCAGTGAGATAGAGCGCCTTTTGCGCGATGAGAACCGCGGCTACTCTGACTTTGCGATCTTCTATCGAACCAACGCTCAGAGCCGAGTTATAGAAGACGCACTCCTGCGATCCGGGACGCCTTACCAGATTGTCGGAGGCACAAAGTTCTTTGAGCGCGCCGAGATCCGGGACGTGATGGCGTATCTGAAGGTCATGGTGAACGCAGCGGATGAGATATCGCTCAAGCGCATAATCAACAAGCCTCGCAGGGGTATAGGTAAGACTACGGTCGAGCGCCTGGAGGCCGAAGCGATTTCAAGGGCTGAGCCCTTCGAGGCTGTCTTGAGGCGGTGCGCCGCTGGAGAGTACGGCAGTGGGCCGGCGGCCAAGGTCGGACCGTTTGTGGAGCTCCTCGATGAGCTTCGGGCCAGTGCAGCAGCGACCTTGCGCGATCAGATCGAAGCTGCCATCGAGCGCACAGGGCTTATCGGCGAGCTTCAGTCGGAAAACACCTTTGAGTCAAGCGGAAGGATCGAAAACATCCGGGAGTTTCTCGGGGTAGTAGATGAATACGCATCGGCGCGTGCGTTCTCGGAAGAGGAGGCCCCCGTAGGACTTCCAGGCTTCATGGAGTGGCTCGCGCTCAGGAGTGATCTGGACTCTGTGGCCGAGGGCAGCGAGACGGTGACACTGATGACAATCCATACCGCAAAAGGACTTGAGTTTCCGGTAGTTTTCATCGCCGGCTTGGAGGACAGCATATTTCCTCACGCAAACTCTATGTTCGATTCATCAGGCCTCGAAGAAGAGCGGCGCCTGGCGTATGTGGCGATAACAAGAGCGCGCGAGCGACTCTACCTTACCCATGCCCGGTCACGTTCGCTCTACGGCACTACCAACTATAACGCCCCGAGCAGATTCATTGCCGAGATCCCGCAGGAGCATCTAAGCGGCGGGTTTGTCACTCCGCCAAAAACTGCAGTGCGGACTCCTGTGGCGGGCGCACAGTATTTGACCGGCGAAGTAGTGGAGCATAAGGTTTTTGGAGTTGGGGTTATAGTTGATGTAGCTGGGGAAAAGGTCACGGTGGACTTCAAGGGTTTGGGTAGAAAGAACCTTTTGAAAGACTTTGCCCCCTTGCGTAAGGTTCAGACAGGCGGAAGTGATTGAGTCAGGCTGTGGCGCCTGGTGCCGATGTGGCAAGGAGTGAAGCGATGGGTCCTATCATAGTTTTCGGGCACAGGCGACCCGATAATGATTCGATATGTTCGGCTGTGGCGTACGCCCACCTGAAAAACGTTACCGACTCGGCGAATGTCTATGTTCCTGCCCGCCTCGGCCCGATGCCACCGGAAACCGCATGGCTCTTTGCGAAGTTTGGCGTGGAGCCCCCGATGGAGCTTGGACACGTCAGGACTCGGGTCAGTGATGTTATGTCCAGGAACGTTATCAGTATTTCTGCCGATCAGAGCATGCTTGAAGCTGGGCGTTTGATGAGGGAGCACAAGATTCGCGTACTGCCGGTGCTGGAGGGGGAGTCGTTTCGTGGATTCGTGACACAGTCGACCTTGGCCGAAATGTACCTCGATGAGATTGAGATACGCGGGTTTCTTATGCGCCACGTATCGGTTGCTCAACTGGTTGCCGCTGTGCACGGCGAGCTGCTCGTCGGCGACAGGGACCTCGAGCTCAAGGGCAACGTTCTTATTGCGGCGATGGAGCCGTCAACCATGGTGGGTTATATCTCGCCGGGAGACACGTTGATCGTAGGTGATCGCAAGAGGTCACAGCCCATGGCCATCGAAGCTGGCGTTGCATGCCTGATATTGACGGGCGGGACGAAGCCCGATGAGAAGGTGATCCAGCTGGCTTCTCGGCATGGGGCAGCGATTATTTCGACAGCTTATGATTCATATGCGACCGCACGTCTCGTCAACCTTTCGCACAAAGTACGAGACAGCATCGATGCTTCGTTTCAATTGGTCGAGCCAGAAACATTGTTGAGCGAGGCATCAGAAGATCTTTTGGTAAGCCCAAATCGCGCGCTGGCAGTGATCGACTCCAAAGGGCACTTCAGCGGAATCCTCACACGCACCAATATCGCCAGGGGTTTGCGTCGTCGCGTGATCCTCGTTGATCACAACGAGATATCCCAATCGGCTCCCGGTGTAGAAGAGGCGGCTGTTGTCGAGATTGTTGACCACCACAGGGTTGGAGACATACAGACAGCAGGGCCAATTTTGTTCTTGAACATGCCTGTTGGAGCGACAGCTACAATCGTTGCGCTTCGCTATGAGCAGCTAGGCATCAATCCGCCCGACTCCATGGCCGCCGTAATGCTCTCAGCGATTATGACCGATACTGTGTTGCTAAAATCGCCGACCACTACCGAGGTGGATCATCAGGTGGCGCGCCGCCTGGCAGAGAGTCTTGGTGTTGACGCAATCGACTTTGGCATGCAGGTATTCAAGGCTCGTGACGCAGATATGCCTTTCTCGGCTCAGCAGGCAGTAAAGGCCGATCTCAAAGAGTACAGGGTGGGCGATAAGAGCATCGCCGTCGCGCAGATTGAGACGGTCGATCTGACAAGCGTTATGGGTCATATCGATGAGATTACCGCCGCCATGAATGGGCTCAAAGCTGTCCATGGATACGACTTGGTGCTGCTTATGGTCACGGATGTGATTCGCGAGGGAAGTGAGATAATAGCTGTAGGGCAAATACGTCTGGCCGAGCGGGGCCTCGGCGTTTCTTTGGCCAATGGCTCCGCCTGGCTCGATGGCGTTTTGTCTCGGAAGAAGCAGATCGCCGAGCGGTTAGTTGATGCAGTGGCAGGTTAGGAGTTCTTGTGCGAGTACGGCCGGTTGAGCTTTGGCGGCGTGATCCCAGGCCGGGCACGCTGACTTTGGCTTTTGGGGTTACAGCAATCGGAGCTGCCGGACTACTCTCCGCCCTGTTGTTGTATCGGCCGCTTGTTGCTATCGATGTTGCTCTCTCAGCGGCAATTAGAGGCGCAGATTTTCCCGCCGCCGACGGCTTCTTTACGCTGGTTGCCCGCTTGGGCGATGCAAGTATTGTGGCAGCATTGACGCTTGTGGCCGCTCTTATACTGGTGGCCAAGAGCCGGTTGCCAGAGGCGCTTCTACTCGCCCTCGGAGTCGGCGGGGGATCGGTGCTCGGAGCTGTAACTCGCGGCCTGCTCGAACGCGAGAGGCCCGCCGCCGAGGTCGCAAAGGTTTTGACGGTTGAGGGCTATGGCTTTCCGTCGGGCGATGCCCTGCAGGTGTTCTTGCTTCTCGGGATCGGCGCGCTGATTTTCGCGCTCGAAGCCAGGAGGCTGTCGTATAAAGTGTGGGTTCTGGCCTTGTGCGCTTTGGTCTGTGGCTTGGTCGCTTACGCGCAGGTCTATCTTGGCGTCCATTGGCTAGGCGACGTAATTGCCGCATGGATTTTCGGCGCTTCGTGGACGATCTTGTGTTTTGCGGGATACTTTGCGCTGCTGTCAGTTGACTCTGGGCAAGATCACCACAAAAGTTGAGCCTTTGCCAAGCTCGGAGATGACCTCCAGCGATCCCTTGGAGCGCTCAACCACATTTCGCACTAGGGAAAGACCTAGGCCCGTGCTCCCGGTCGCACGGGAACGGGCTCTGTCGACTCGATAGAAGCGTTCAAATATTCGGGGGATGTCTTCCTGCGGTATTCCAATCCCGGAGTCGATAAACGAGATTCGCACGTTGGCGTTGTCGGCCTCCAGGATGACCTTGACCCCACCTTCTATTGTGTAGTTCACGGCGTTGTCGAGCAGGTTGTCGAAGATTATCGCTAGATCGGTCGGATCGGCGTTAACGTAGAGGTCTTCGTCGCGGACCTTGGCATCATCGATCTCTAGCGTGAGTCCTTTTTGCGCTGCCGTAACCCGGTGACCAGCGAAGGCATTGGAGGCGGCTTGCCTTATGTCCGTTACCGTATCAGGCGCTGGTGTCGACTCAAGCCTCGAAAGGTTTAGAAGTTCGGTTACGAGACGCCCCAGGCGGCGGGACTCATCGGCAATCTGCGCCGCAAAGGCCAGCGCTTGGTCGATGTCGTTATCTTTGGCGGCGTCGCGCGTCGTCTCGGCGAGCAGCTGCATCGTGGCCACCGGTGTCTTGAGCTCATGACTGGCGTTTGCCACGAAGTCCCTGCGCAACCGCTCGGTTCGAACTCTCTCGGTGATATCGCTGATGACGACTAAAGTTCTGTCCGGTTCACCGATGCGCTGTAGTGGAGTCACCGACACTTTCAGTATCGCCCCCGAGGCATCCGGGCCGCACTCGGTAACGCTGTGCTCTTTTGTCGCTGAGGTAACGGTCGAGAGAACGGCCGAGACAACGGAGGTGGGCAAGGGTGTTGAAGCGATGCTCTGCCCCGCCCAGCCGGCAACGGGCGTCCTGAATATCCTTCCTGCGGCACTGTTCGCAAAGGTGATTATCTCTCCCTCGAGCAGGAACACTGCGTCAGCAAGGCCGTCCAGCACGATGCGAAGGTTCTGCCTTTCGGATTGAAGTTCTCCGAATCTGATCTTCATATACTCTTTCAATTCGGCCAATGCCTCAGAGAGCGGTGCCAGCTCTGCATCCTCGCTGCGTACGGAAACAGAGAGGTTACCTGCCGAGATATCCTTTGTGGCAAGCGTCAACCTCTCCAAGGGCTCTTTTAGATGCTGCGTCAGCCGAATGACAAGAATGACAGTCGAAACGATGACGGCAGCCAGCAGGAATAAACCGAAATTTTGTGCCGAGGCGAGTATCGCTGTAATTTCATCGTGCGTCTCGGATACGCGTAGAGCCGCAGTCTCCCCCTCGTGGCTAACAGGCACCGCAACGTGCAGCACCTCCATGTCAGCATCAACTTCGGCCCGGCGGTCCAGTCCGATTCGACCTTGTAAGGCCGAGAGTATCTCCGGGTCACGTGAGTTAGGTATGTCGCGGATATCCTTGCCCGCCGTGTCGATGAGCACTTGGCCGGTTGAGTCGACAAGTGAGATCCGAAGGCCTGTGTCGCGAGCAAGCCTGTCAAGCGCCGGCTCCGGATCAGCGATGTTCTCCACAACAAGAGAAGCGGTTTGAGCCGTTGCAAGAAAGTGGCGCTCCTCTCTCTCCTCCAAAGCAGAGTTCAGCGGAGTGAACAGGGCAAAGGACCACACTGATGCTAGTGCAATCAGCAAGAGAATGTAGACCGCGGTTGTTCGATATCGTTTCGGGATGTTCAATCTGTCGTTTTTGGCGTTCATCGGTTGGTACCAGCTTTTACCACTCGGCGGACTCGACCTTTGGTATCGGAGCGAATCGATACCCTACACCATGGACAGTATGAACATAAATGAACTCGGATGGATCCTCTATCGCCTGTCGAAGTCGTCGAATATGTACGTCGATCGTTCGTGACGAGGGCAGAAACTCATATCCCCACACCTCTTGCGCAAGATGCTGTCTGGTCTTCAATATGCCTGGCTCCGAAGCGAGAGACACAAGTAGCTGAAACTCCTTCAGGCGCAACTTTACCGGGGCTCCGGATACACGCACGCTCAGTTGGCCCGGCTCGATAACCAGGTCGCCCGCCTCGATAGTCGCGTTGCCTTTGAGTACCTCACGCTCCCGAACCCGGCGCAAGTTCGCTCGGACCCTGGCAAGAAGCTCTTCCATCGAGAAGGGCTTCGTTATGTAGTCGTCGGCTCCAGCATCGAGGCCCCTGATCTTGTCAGTCTCCTGATCCAGCGCCGTTACGATGATTATGGGTGTGGATCGGTTGGTTTCTCGCAGGTTTTGCGCGAACATGTACCCGTCAATGCCTGGCAGCATGAGATCGAGCAAGATGAGGTCGGGCTTGAAAGCTCTGGCGATCTCGAGCGCCTCAAGGCCGTTGGCGCTAGTGACAGTTTCAAAACCTGCTCGCCTTAGCGCGTAGTCTACCGTTTGCCTTATGACAGGGTCATCCTCGACGACCAGGATGTTTGCCAACGGATTGCCTCCTTGCAACGCTTGCAATGCGACTCATGATTGCACACGAAACATCCATTTCAAGTGCGATTCACATATATTTTACATTTGCAGGCAATATTTAACATTTATGCAACCTATAGACCGATTGCTCGCTATAGAATCGTATGCGTTGTGGAGTGGCCAATAGCCTTTTAGGCGGTTCGTTCGAGAAAGGGAAGCTATGAAAGTCAGCAAGCTATTTATGTTTGCGGTGCTTACCGCATTCGCAGTTGTCGGCCTGGGGCTGGCAGGCTGCGCCGCCCCTGAGCAGGATGGGACTGGCGGTACGCCAGTCGAACAGGGAAGCGATCTGTCTGGAACGATAAACATTCAGGGATCTGACACCATGGTCAACATGGCTCAGGCTTTAGCCGAGGAGTTCATGGGTGTGAATCCCGATGTCGTTTTGTCGATCAAGGGTGGCGGCTCGGGTACCGGTATTGCGGCCATGATCAATGGCACGATCGACATTGCCACTGCATCAAGAGGCATGAAGGACGAAGAGATTGCTCAGGCCAGGGAGAACAATGTGGATCCCGTTGAGCATGCTGTCGCGGTTGACTGTGTGGCCGTTGTTGTCCACTCGAGCAATCCTGTGACCGAGCTGACGCTTGCGCAGTTGGGAGCGATCTACCGTGGAGAGATCACCAACTGGAGCGAGGTCGGCGGCCCGGACTTGGACATCGTTCTGGTCTCTCGGGACAGTGCTTCAGGGACGTTTGAGTTTTTCAAGGAAGAGGTTGTCGCTGTAGAGGACGAGAATGCCGAGTTCGCCAAAGAGGCCATGTTGTTGCCCTCTACTCAGGCGATCGTCAATGAGGTAACTCAGAACGAAGCAGCCATTGGCTATGTAGGTCTTGGCTATTTGACGGAGGCCACTAAAGTGCTAGCCATCGATGGCGTGGTGGCCAGCGTGGAGACCGCAATGGATCAGAGCTACCCGCTCGCTCGTTATCTTTACATGTACACCAACGGCCAGCCCACCGGCGTAATCCAGGCTTTCCTGGATTGGGTGCTAAGTGAAGATGGAAGTGCTATCATAACGGACCAGGGTTTCGTGTCGGTTCAGTAGAGATTGAGATTAATGCCCGATTCTACAGCTCGCGCTAAGCGACGCCTCGACCGCCTGGGTACTTCCCAGGCGGTCGAGATTTTCATCAAAATATTGATAGGTATCTCCGGGTGGACGGCCATATTGGTGCTCGCCAGCATCGCCATATTCCTGTTTCTAAACGGAATGCGGGCAATGCAAGAGGTCGGCCTGATAAACATGCTGTTTGGAGAGAGTTGGTTTCCGACCTCGAAAAATCAGCAGTTCGGCTTTCTTCCTGCGATCGTTGGCTCAGCCTGGGCGACTCTGGTTGCACTGACAGTGGCTGTTCCGCTTGGAATACTATCTGCGGTGTTCATTTCAGAGTTTGCCGGCAAACGCATAAAGGATATCGCCAAATCGATCATTGAGTTCATGGCCGCGATCCCCTCTGTGGTCTTAGGACTCATAGGACTCGCGATTCTGGCTCCTTGGGTAAAAGAGGCGTTTGGAACTCAGACCGGGCTCACCGCGATGACGGCCGGACTGATGGTTGGATTTATGTGCCTTCCGACGATCATCTCTATCTCCGAGGATGCGCTTCATGCGGTGCCAAACGAGCTTCGCCAGGGCTCGGCCGCATTGGGGAACACTCGCTGGCAGACAACATTCAAAGTAGTCATCCCTGCCGCTTCATCGGGTATTTTCGCAGCGGTGATGCTGGGATTAGGTAGGGCGATAGGTGAGACCATGGTCGTGCTAATGCTTGCCGGAAATGCTGGAATTATCCCCCCGGATCCTCTGATGGCAGTGAGAACGCTTCCAGGGACCATCGCCAATGAAATGGGAGAGACCGTCAGGGGTGGACTTCACTTCTCGGCGCTCTTTGTCATGGGCTTCTTCCTTTTCACCGTGACCTTTTTAATCAATTTGGCCGCCGATGTTGTACTTGAGCGTCAGCGTCGGAGGTGGCGAAGATGAAGGTCAGGGCACGGATCAGGCGCGCAAGGGCGTATGAGGCAATTGCAAAGGTTGCATTGGGGATTTGCGCGAGCGTTTCGCTCGGGATCGCCCTACTTTTTGTAGGATACATTTCGGTAAGAGGTTTCGGCTTCGTAAACTGGGAGTTCTTGTCCCAACCACCAAGGGCTTTCATGACCGAAGGTGGTATATTTCCGGCGATTGTTGGTACTTTCTATCTCACTTTGGGCGCCGCGCTTCTCGCGATACCTATTGGCGTGATGGCGGGTATATACCTTTCCGAATACGCGCCGAGAAACAGAACTACCAGAATTATTCGGCTTGCTATAGCAAACATGGCAGGCGTTCCTTCGATCGTCTACGGGCTCTTTGGTTTTGCAATGTTCGTCAGTGTGTTTGGCTGGGGACGATCGATCCTGGCGGGGGCCGCCACTCTTGCATGCTTGACGCTCCCCGTGATCATCACTGCTACGGAAGAGGCTCTGAGGCAGATCCCTACCGATTTGCGCCAAGCGTCACTCGCCTTGGGTGCTACCAAGCTTAGGACGATTGGGCGCATAGTTCTGCCCGCCGCCGCTCCCGGAATCGTGACCGGCTCTATCCTGGGGCTCTCACGGGCGGCAGGCGAGACGGCACCAATACTGCTCACCGCAGTTGCATTTTTTGCGCCACTGGCGGCTTCTCCGATGTCGCAGACGATGGCCTTGCCTTACCACCTGTTTATCATGGCTACCCAGGCAACAAAAGATGCTCCACACATGGTTTGGGGCACAGCGTTTGTCTTGGTTGCGGGTGTGAGCATACTAAATGTGGTTGTTTCGATTTGGCGTTCCAATCAGAGGAGAAAGATCAGATGGTAAGCAACAATCTCGGTTCTTTTAAGCTGACCGATGTATCGGTTAGCTATGGGAACGACATGGCTGTTGCCGGTGTCACCATGCAAATACCCGCAGAATCGGTCACTGCCTTGATTGGTCCTTCAGGCTGCGGCAAGTCCACCTTGATTCGCTGCCTGAACCGCATGAATGATGAGATCGGCAATGTCACGGTTGGCGGGAATATCTTGCTTGACGGCGTCGACATCTATGACAGTCGCGCGGTTGATCCTGTCGAGCTACGTAAGCGAGTCGGCCAGATATTTCAAAAACCAAATCCGTTTCCCATGACCATATACGACAACGTTGCTTATGGTCCAAAGACACACGGAGTTCGTGGCAAATCGGATCTCGATCAAATCGTCGAAGAGTCACTAAAACGTGCCGCGCTTTGGAGGGAAGTAAAGGATCTGCTGCGAAAGCACGCCTTTGAGCTTTCCGGGGGACAGCAGCAAAGGCTGTGTATCGCCAGAGCTCTGGCGACCGAACCCGAGGTGCTTCTTATGGATGAGCCAGCCTCATCACTGGATCCGATCTCTACCCAGCAGATCGAAGACACTATCGCTCAGCTAAAAGAATCCGTAACCATAGTCATCGTCACGCACAATATGCAGCAAGCCGCCCGGGTCTCCGATCAGACTGCGTTTATGTTGCGAGAGAGCATGGAGCAACCCGCATCGTTGATCGAGATGGGCGAGACCCGAGTGATGTTCACGAATCCTTCCGACAGTCGTACGGAAGCTTACATCACCGGCCGCTTCGGTTAGTCGTCACGCTGCCACCTATGGAAAACGGCATCGCTAAAGTCACGGACTTGGGCACGCCCGTAATCGCGGTCGCCCTGCATGCAGGCTCATACTTGAGGGATGAGCTGCAAGAGAATTGCATACTCGAACCCGAACAACGCAGACGTGAAGAAGACCCCCACACCGATTACCTCGGAGATATGGGCGTCACTACCATTGTGGCGTCTCGTTCAAGGTTCGAGGTGGACCTGAATAGGCATCGCAAAAACGCTGTTTACTCAGGCCCCGAAGATGCTTGGGGTTTGATGATCTGGGGTCAGCCACTGACCGAATCGATGATCGAAGAGTCAATGAAAGTTTACGATGAGTTTTATAGAGTTGCGGAAAATGTTTTAGACGCCGCAATCGAAAAGCATGGACGTATTGTCGTGCTTGATCTGCACTCCTATAATCATCGGCGCGGCGGCATCCTTGCTCCCCCCGCGAATCCGACTGAAAACCCGGATGTAAATGTAGGCACCCGCTCAGTAGACAGTGCGAGATGGGCTTCGGTGGTAAGCGCTTTTAATCGGACATTCGCTGACGCAGGCTTCGACGTCAGGGAAAACGTCAAATTCAAAGGCGGCCACTTTCCGACCTGGGTAAACGAAAGGTATCCCGGCAGGGCGTGCGCTTTGGCGATTGAGTTTAAGAAGTCTTTTATGGATGAGTGGACGGGTAAAGTGGATATGCATCAGCTGGAAAGAAGGAAAGAAGTTCTAATACAAGCATCTCGGGCGATAGAAAATACACTTGCTTTGATGGAGCCCGTGAACTCCGGGATCAAAGAAAGGGCTCGGTCAGCCAAATGAAGATAGGCTTTCTCGTCAACGACATAGAGACGGAACAAGCGGGCTACACCACTACCAGACTGGCTATGGCTGCCATAAACAAGGGCTACGAGGCATGGGTCATGACTCCAGGTGATTTCGCGTACGATCCGGACGAGAAGATTCGGGCCCGCGCTCGCCATGCTCCGAAAGACAAGTACAAGTCCGGTGAGCCCTATTTGGCTGGGCTTCGCTCCAGCAAGGCCCGAACCCGAAGGATCACCGTTGATGACCTCGACGTTCTTATGCTGAGGAACGATCCATCTCAGGATACCGAGGATCCATGGAAGCAGAACGCAGGTATTGATTTTGGCCGTCTGGCAATGCGCCACGGCGTCATAGTCCTCAACGATCCAAACGGGCTCGGCAAGGCCATGAATAAAATGTATTTCCAGCAGTTTCCGGAGGAAGTTCGCCCACGCACGCTGATAACCCGTGATCGCGATGAGATCAAGGAGTATATCAAGCAGGAGAATGGTCGCGCGATTATAAAGCCCCTTCAAGGCTCAGGCGGCAAGGGGGTCTTTCTGGTTGACCATGCCACCACGCGCAACCTCAACCAGATGATCGATGCGCTCACCAGGGATGGCTACGTTATAGTGCAAGAGTATCTGCCCGACGCCGAGGAGGGGGACATTCGACTCTTCATGATGAACGGGCAGCCACTGCGCCACAAGGGCAAGTACGGAGCATTCAGGCGTGTCAGATCAGGGGATGACATACGCTCGAATGTTCATGCAGGAGGCACGATCGCGCCAGCCGAGATAACCGACGCGCATCTGCGGATCGCCGAGATCGTACGACCAAAATTGGTGGCTGACGGAATGTTCCTGGTGGGGCTGGACATCGTTGGTGACAAGCTCATGGAGGTCAACGTCTTTTCCCCGGGCGGATTGGGGAGCGCTCAAAAGTTCGAGAAGGTGAATTTTTCGAACGCGGTGATTGAGGCTATTGAGCGCAAGGTCGACTATATGGCGTCTTACCGCAGGCGATTCTCCAACGTTCAGATGGCTACGCTCTAGCCTGCGGGACAGGACCTTCTTGCAGGCTCACTGTTCTTTCAGCCAGCTCGTTAAAGCGCGCTCGACTGAGGCGCGTTCAGCCGGGACCGTTTCAGGGAACCTCTCCTCGGCGCTTTCCAGATCTTTCAGGAAGGTGGGCACTTCTGCGCTTCCTTTTGCTATTGACGTTACGGCAGCAAGCGTTTCGAAGCCGGACAGGCCCCGGTATTGGCCGGGCAAAGAGCCCTCATAAGGCACCTCCAGCAATGCTTTGAGGACATCGTCGCCAAATTTGGCCCACGCCGCTGTGGAAACCACAAGCACGGGGTTGTCACCCCGCATGCGCTCCGCGACCTCCCATGCCACAGCTGTGTGGGGGTCAATGAGGTATTTGTGGGCTTCAAAGACGCGCTTGATCGTGGAAAGCGCGGTGTCATTGTCGACCCAGCCGGATACAAACGTCTGATGAATTGCGGCAAACGTGGCGTGATCGACCTCGAAGCGCTTCGCCGAGGAGAGCTCATCCATCCACCGTGCGACCTTCTCGGCGCCTGCCAGGTGGTAGAGTAACCTCTCAAGATTGCTTGAGATCAGGATATCCATCGAAGGCGAAGGCGTCTTCACGAAGCCGCGCCGTGAGATGTCATAGATGCCGGTTTCGATAAAATCGGAGAGCACATTGTTCTCGTTGCTCGCGCAGATGAGCCTGTCGATGGGGACACCCATGAGCTTGGCGTAGTATGCAGCCAGGATGTTTCCGAAGTTTCCTGTCGGCACACAGACATCTATCGGCATGCCGGCCTTGACTCCGCCGCTTGCGACCATGTCCGAGTAGGCGCTCACATAGTAGGCGATCTGCGGCATCAGACGTCCCCAGTTGATGGAGTTTGCCGATGAGAGTCTCAGGTTGTGGTTGTCGAGCAGAAGACTTGAGAAGTGCTCGTCGCCAAAGAGCTCCTTGACTGTATTTTGACAGTCGTCGAAGTTGCCATGAACGCCTAAAACACACACGTTGGATCCATGTTGAGTGACCATCTGCTTGCGCTGGATGTCAGATACCCCTTCGGCGGGGTAGAAAACAGCTATCCATGTGTGATCGCGGTTCGCAAAGCCCTCAAGTGCGGCTTTGCCGGTGTCACCGGATGTCGCCACCAATATCAAGTAGTTCTCGGCGGTCTCACCGCGCTCTCGGCTGAGTTGGATGGATTTGGAGAAGAGCAGGGGCATACACTGCAGCGCCATATCTTTGAACGCGCCGGTCGGGCCGTGCCAAAGCTCTAAAACGTGAGTGCCGGGCTGCACCTCGACTACGGGTGCGATCCTGCTGTTCGCCCACTGGGCTCCGTAGGCCTGCTGCGCAAGCTCTTCGATGACGGAGGCATCCATGTCGATTCCGAAGAGAGAAAAAACCACGGCCGCCCTTTGCCAATACGGGCGAGAGCTAAGCGCGGTTATCTCGGCCAGTGACATCTGTGGCATCGTTTCTGGAACGTAGAGTCCGCCACCGGAAGCGATGCCGTTTAGCACGGCTCGGGAGAAGGCGGGCAGCGAGTGGTCCAGTCCGCGTGTATCCAGGTAAGATGTATGATGTTTCATGTGTGCATCGTACCTGAAAGTCGCGACGGATGGGACTAAATCCATGAGGTATATGGTGGTGATATTGGACGGCGCTTCCGACTGGCCGATACCGGAGCTGGGCTTTCGAACCTGTCTTCAGGCGGCATCAACACCGAACCTCGATTCCATGGCGAGCGAAGGCATCGTTGGTCTTGCCAGTACCGTCCCTTCAGGGACTGAGCCTTCTTCCTCGGCGGCGTGTATGTCGATACTGGGGTATGACCCTGTGGCCGAGTATATTGGCCGAGGAGCAATCGAGGCAGCGAGTCTCGGCATTGATCTGCAGCCGGATGAGGTCGCGCTGAGATTGAATCTCGTTGCTGTTGAAGATGGCGTGATGAAGAGTTATTCCGGCGGGCACATCTCCACGGCGGAGTCCCACTCTATCGTGTCTGAGCTGGCCGCTGAGCTCGATGATGATAGCTTCAGGCTCTATCCTGGTGTCTCCTACCGGCACATCCTTGTTGTGAGCGGCCGGCCGGAGTTGCTCGGTTGCGAGTATACGCCTCCGCACGACATATCCGACAAGCCGATTGCGGAGTATCTCCCCAAAGGAGCGGGAGTGCAGATGCTGCTCGATTACATGACGCGCGCTCAGCTAATCCTTCATCGCGGCGAGGCTAACAAGCTGCGAGCTTCGCAAGGCAAGCTTGAGATCACGGATGTATGGCCATTTTGGCCCGGCATGAAACCAGGCAAGCTCACATCGTTTTCGGACCGCTTTGGTATTTCAGCGGCGATGACATCAGGCGTTGACCTGCTCGGCGGCCTTGCCAAGTTGACCGGCATGGATCGCCTGACCATTGCGGGGGTCACCGATGGACCCGATAACGACTATCGTGCTCAGGCGCTCGGGGCTATCTCGGCGTTGAGCGACTATCAGCTCGTCGTCGTTCACGTGGAGTCACCGGACGAGGCCGGTCATGCAGGTGACCTCTCGGCGAAGATTGAGGCGATCGAGGCGATTGATCGCGAAATTCTCTCGAGAATCAGGGAAATCCCCGATGACGTCAGGGTCCTGGCGATGCCGGATCATGCGACCCCAATCGAGCTGAAAACGCATGTCGGAGAGCCAGTTCCATTTCTGCTGTGGGGGGCTGGCGTCGAGCCCAACGGTGACTACAGGTTCGATGAGTCCTCCGCCGAGAAGAGTGGATTGATGGTCGATCCGGGGCATAAGATCATGGAGTTGCTGCTTGAGCGGTGAGTGATCCAAGGTGGCAAGGTGGCTCGGCTATATCTTTCCGGCGAGGATCCGCCCCAGACTGCAGGCCTGTCCGTGTTCCAGCTCGGGATTTTGCTGGCTCTGCCATCCTCTTGTAAGCGTTAGCGACCCTACTGTGCGTATACCGCTTTGATCCAGGGCCGCGCGTAATGACTTGATGGGGCCGACCGAGTGGCCGAAGAAGGACGCAAAAGGCTCGGGTGTTCGGCATGCCGTGATGACTATGGCGCGCTTGATGCGGCGAGCCGCCGGGCTGCAGGGGACATCCTTTTGACCGAGTCCGGGAAGGTGCATCTGTCCGGCATCGGAAAAATAGCCGGCGAGCCTGTCAAGAACGGCCCGAGTCGTTTCGTTGGCGCGAATGGAGCGGAGTGGTATCCCAAAGATTATGGCGTTCGCCTCGGATATGCGAAAGGCCAGTTGCGGTAGGTCGTCTTCGATCTTGCAGACCCCTGTGGCGTAGCAAAGGTGGCAGTTTGTGCAGGTCCGAATGTCTAAATCACACAGCCGCACTCGCTCTACCATAGCGCCGGTCGACTCAGCGGCCGAAGCAGCGGCTTCAACCGAGCGGGCAATCCTTCCATATCGCCTGCTTGCGTCGATCGCGATGATCTTCATGACGCCTCCTTCCACGTACGATGGCTGAAGGAAATCTATTTGTAAAGAGCCTTTCTACTAGGGGTCATCAAAACAGGAGCCACCAAGAAGCTCCATGCAGTCATCGAGCCAATCTATCTTCGATCTGATCTGCGCAATTGCACCGTCGAGAGTCATCTGATGCAAGACATGCCGACGCGTGAGGGGTTCAGGGGACATGCGCGCATGATCGGCCTTGATAGCGCGCAAATCGTCCAGGCGCCGTTGGAGCACATCTCTTTCGAGGAGGATCACTTCTGACAGGGCTTGATCAGGGAGGTCTTCCGCAAATCGCATCTGCAGCATAAACGGGTTGCGCGAGGCTGGATGGGAGTGGTGAGTCGCCAACCACTTTTCGAGCTCCTTCCGGCCACTGTCGGTCAGCCGATAGGTTTTTCTATCAGGGCGAGAGCTTTGCCGAACGCGCTTTGCCGAGACAAATTTGCGCGCGCTCAGACGCTCAAGTGTTCGATAGATTTGGGCCTGATCGGCGTTCCAGATGTGGGAAACCCCGCCATCAAACGCCTGTCTTTTCAGGTCGTATCCAGACATGTCGTTTTCTCGGAGGAGACCGAGTATCGCATGATCCAAGGACACAGTTTTCTCCGTAAAAGTGGTATATGATAAAACATATAATAGACAAATCATATATAAATTGCAACTATGAACTATAACATTAGACTTTGGGTAAATGAGCAGGTAGAGGCCTCGAATTAGATTCAAGTTCGAGTTTAGTGTTTATATTTCGGAGAATTGGGCCAGCGCGAGCGCTGCAAAGTGTCCGTTTGCGGCTACAAGCTCATCGTAGGTGCCGCTTTCGATGATTCGACCCTTGCTGAGAACCACGATCATGTCGGCACGGCGAACCGTCGAGAGGCGATGGGCGATTATAACGGCGGTACGATCGGTCAGCAGGTGCTTTAGCGCGGACTGGATGGACGCCTCGGTTCTGGTGTCCACAGATGCGGTAGCCTCATCTAGCAACAGCATTGCGGGATCTGAAAGGATGGCCCTTGCCAGGGAGATCAGCTGACGCTCTCCGGCCGACAGCGTCCGCCCACGCTCCTGTATCTTCGTGTCAAAACCTTCTTCAAGCTCCTCAATGAATTCGAGCGCGCCAGCCGCTTTGGCCGCCGAGACAACATCGGCATGGCTCGCATCGAGGCGACCGTAGCGAATGTTCTCGTGGATCGTGCCGGCGAAGAGGAAGGGCTCCTGCCCAACGATTCCGAGATTTTTGCGTAGCGACTTCATGTTGATATTGCGAACATCTATCCCGTCGATGAGTATGGCACCCCTGGTCACGTCGTAAAAGCGTGGTATCAGATCCATCAATGTGGATTTACCGGCACCTGTCTCTCCGACAATTGCGGCTGTCTGTCCTGCCGCTATGGTGAGATTGATGTCAGTGAGAACCTCAGGCCCAGACTCGTACTGGAAGTGCACACCTTTGTATTCGACCTCTCCCCGTATACGCCCGAGGTCGATTGAATCTTTTGCCTCGGCAACTTCGCTTTTAGCATCCACGAGCGCAAAAACTCTTTCGCCACCGGCCAGCGCGGATTGGGTTTCGGTATAGAGACTGGATAGCTGGGTAACCGCGTTGAAGAACTGTCGAGAGTAGCTGATGAACGCGACAACGATACCAACGGTCACGACTCCCATAGACACAAGCGATCCACCATAGGCCACCACGAGTACTGTTGTGATTGTTGTCAGCAGGGCCAGGGTTGGCGTGAAAGCCGCAGCGACCGTCGCCGCAGATACGTTGGCGTCACGGTTTGCCGCGTTGCGGGCATCGAACGCCTCCCGGTTCTCCTCGGTTCGATCAAATGCCTGCGTGACCTTTATCCCGGCAATCTCTTCGCTTAGCGCCGAGCTCACATCGCTGATGGTCTGCTGACGCCTGCGAAACGCGCTCCGCGATACATGGGCAAAGAGTCGCGTAATTAAGAGCATCAAAGGCACAGCGCCCAAGGTGACCAAAGCTAGGCGCCACTCGACAAAGAACATACCGGCGACCGTTGCGATGGTCGCAAGAAATGAGCTGATCAGCCGCCGCAGACCCTGCGAGAGAAAGGAGTTGACGGTTTCGACGTCGTTGATGAGCCTGCTCATGATGTCGCCCGAGAGCGCTGATTCGAAGTATGCGACAGGTAGCCTGCCAATCGCCGAGAAGACATCACCGCGTAGCTCAAAGAGTGCTTGCTGACCTACAGCCCCCAGAGCCAATATTTGGGCCCTCTGGGCATACCAGCCAGCGATTGTTGCGACTACCAGCAGCGCAATGGGTGTATTCAGGGCCGTTATGTCTCTTGCGCCCGCGGATTGGGCGACGGCTACGTCAATTGCAAAACCGATGAGCGCGGGTAGCGCTGCAGTAGAGGCGGAAGACACGATCAGCCAGATAGTTGCGACTAGCAGGCTGCGTTTATACGGAAGGAGATAGCTGGCGAGTCGGGTAAAAGTCTTCATGCCGGATTCGGGCTTCGCTCCCTCGGCCAGTGTCCGCAATGATAATCCGCTACGGGCAGACATCAGGACTCTCCCTCAGGTGTGGGCGGGAGCTTGCAGTAGGCGGGCGCGTCAACCGTAGAGCCACCAGCAAGCTGGGTCGACGCGATCTCGGCGTAAAGGCACGATCGTCCGAGGAGCTCGTCGTGCGTGCCCTGGTCGACGATCTGTCCTTCGTCGAGCAGCACTATTCTGTCGGCCAGGCGCACCGATGACAGTCTGGAAGCGATAACAATCGTGGTCCGACCTCCGACAAGTGTCTCCAAGCTTTCTTGCAGCGCGCGCTCGGTTATTGGGTCGACGCTTGCCGAGGAGTCATCGAGAACCAGTATCTTCGGGTCTACCAGCAGTGCACGAGCTATAGCTATCCTTTGCCGTTGGCCTCCTGAGAGCTTGACGCCCCGTTCACCTATCTCGGTGGCGTACCCATCTGGCAGCGCCGATATGAACTCATGGGCTTGGGCTAGTGAAGCAGCGGTTTCTACTTCATCCAAAGCGGCATCAGGTCTGCCGTACGCGATGTTGTCCCTGATAGATCCGCTGAAAAGAACGGGCTCCTGCATCACCACGGCTATATTTCGCCGAAGCGAGCTCAAAGTAAGGTCGCGAACATCGTGCCCGTCGACATGGACCGCTCCCTGCGAAACGTCGTAGTAGCGTGCGATCAGGTTGACGAGGGTGGATTTGCCGGAGCCGGTAGCTCCGACAATCGCGACTGTGGTGTTTGCCTCCACTGAAAAACTGACTCCTTTGAGGATATCGCGATCATCGCCGGGATAACGCAGGTAGACGTTGTCGAATACGACAACGCCGTTTAGCTTTTCAAGGTGTACGGCGTCAGCTTTCTCCTGAACTTCGATCTCGGCATCGAGTATCTCGAACAGCCTTTGCGCGCCTGCGCCTGCGCGAGCAATCTGCTGCGCCCCAAAGCCAAGGACGAAGAGCGGCTGAAGCATCAAGGCGAGGTAGGAGCCGAAAGCGACCAGCTCTCCTACGGTAAGGGTCCCTTCAACGATCTGGCGGGTTCCGATCCATACGACCACTGCCAGACCAAATGACCCTACGCTGAACAGCAACGGAAAGGCGTTGGCAATCGAGCGCCGAATCTCAAGGCCGCTGTTGAGCAGCTCCTGATTGGCCGCTTGGTAACGGGAGTGCTCGAACTCTTCATTTGCGAAAGAGCGAACAACGCGCACACCGGCCACATTTTCCTGCAGTACTGTGTTTAGTCGCGCAAGCTGCTGCTGGAAGCGCCTGAACATCGTCCCGAGCTTCCGGACAAAAAAGTAAAGTATGAGTATGGTGGCTGGAAAAACCGAGAGCGCGATGATCGCGAGCGTTAGGTTCATGGAGATCAAAAAAACTGCCGACCCAATCAATATCAAAACCGCGCTTATTACCTGAATCAGGCCCCCGCCGATGAAATCCCTTACAAGATCAACATCGCTAGTGACCCTGGTTATGAGCTGGCCGGTTTCGGCGCGGTCGTGATAGGAAAAAGACAGGCGCTGCACTTTGCCAAAAACTTCGTTGCGCATGTTGAACGCGGCGTTGTGACTGACCTTTGCGGACAGGTGACCTTGCAGGAAACCAGCCGCTCCACCAAGCAGCGCCAAGGTTACGAGCGCGGCCGAGGCATACCATATATAGGTCGTATTTCCGAGAACGATACCTTCGTCGACAAGCTGTCTTAGGATTTGTGGCGCAGCTAGTTCTGTAGCGGATGCTGCAAGTACGGCCATCACCGCGCCGATAACAGCGAGCCGATACTCACGCATGAAGCGCAATGAGCGCAGAAGTGATTTACCCATTGGCATCAAGAATAGGCAACTTCAATTTATGTGGCCACAGGAATTTTATGTGACTCCAAGACTTTCAAAAAGAAACAGGGCTCTTGCGAGCCCTGTTTCCCGGGAAGGGAGGCGAGGATTGGGAAGTTCAGTCGTTTAGCTGGACAGAACCCTTGCGATCCTTTCGAAGTCGCTGCGGTCTATCTCACCGGCGAGGAGCCTGTTCCTCGCAATAGAGATTGCGCCTTCGGCAGGAGACTTGGCTCGGCTCGGCGTGTGTGGGTAAACGAGGTGGGGTACGGTTCGCGCGGCCATCCAGGTCAAGAGAGCGAATACTGACAGAAGCAGTGCTATTGATATCCAGGTAGCTATTTGAATCACCCCTTCAAATTATTTTGCACCTCCATTATTCACGAACAATCAGTAGTAGATGTGTAAAGGTTATGGAGAAACGATGAATGAAGTTGGCATAATTTGTGCTCATCAGGGCTGCATAAGAGCAACAGAGCCTCCGTGCTTCACGAAGGAGAACTTGCCCGTATGGTTATGCGCAGACTCAATTGCTGGGAGTATCAAGGTTGCGGGTTTGGACCTAACGGTGATGCTGCTGGCAATAGCATGTGTCCTTCAGCATCGGCGATGTCACTGGACGGCCACAATGGCGGGAAAAACGGGGGCAGGTCCTGCTGGGTGATTTCGGGAACGCTGTGCGACGGATCTCCCTCACCGGATTATGAAAACAAATTGCATATCTGCAAAAAATGTGCGTTTCACCATCGTGTCGCTGTCGAAGAAGGTATAAATTATGTCGATAGCGAAACGCTTCTCTCTAAGTATCGGAATTGCAAGACCAGCTAGCGGGTCTGGAGCTTCCGTGCCTAGGCAATAAGGGGCAGTCGCTTGGGCTTTTCGTTATTTAACTGCTCGATCAATAGCGTGAGGGGTTTTCATGCCTGACATTCGTATGCGGCTAGGCCGAGATTTACTCGTGCTCGACGGGGCGTTTGGGACGATGCTTCACAAGCACGAGTTCATTGCTGGACAGTGTCCGGAGCAACTCAACGTGATCGCTGAAGATATCGTGGCGGGAATCCATCACGATTTTGTGATCACGGGCGCCGATTGCGTTACCACCAACTCGTTTGGCGGCACGCGAGTCAAGCTCGCCGAATACGGCCTCGGGGATCAGGTCGAGGAGCTGAACCGAGCCGCCGTGCAGATCGCCAAATCGTCTGGCGCCCAGCATGTGTTGGCGGACGTGGGACCGACCGGGCTGGTGATGCAACCGCTCGGCGAGGCCGACTTCGAGTACGCATTCGAGCTCTTTGCCGAACAGATAAGCGCGCTTTTCTCGGCGGGTCCGGACGCGATATTGATCGAGACGATGACCGATATCGCCGAGGCTCGCTGTGCGGTACTTGCGGCGCGGAGCGTTTGCGATCTACCGGTCTTTGTCACCTGCACCTTTGGCGTTTCCGGGCGCATGGAGCTTTCGGGGACCGATCCGGCTACCGCCGCTGTCATCCTTGAGGCCGCCGGCGCCGAGGCGGTTGGAATCAACTGTGGGCTCGGTCCCGAGCAGACCCTTCCGCTAGTTCGGCAGATGGCGGCGGCGACCCGGCTTCCGCTGATCGTGCAGCCCAACGCCGGCATTCCGCGCGTGGTCGATGGCGTCACCGTTTTCCCGGGCACTCCGGATGAGATGGGGGAGTACTCGGCGCGCTTTGTCGAAGCGGGCGCGTCGCTCGTCGGCTCATGTTGCGGCTCGACTCCGGCGTTTACCGGAGCCATCAGCGACTTTGCGCGCAGCGTGCCGATGCCAGGCGCTCGTCTCGGCCTGAAAGGGACGGCCCTGGCCGGGCCCAGAGGCGTGTCAGTGCTCGGCGAAGGACATCCTGTGCGCCTGATCGGCGAGAGAATCAATCCGACGGGCAAGCCGGAGCTGGCCGCAGCGCTGAAATCAGGCTCTATGTCCCTGGTGCGCCAGTTCGCCGAAGAGCAAGCGGCCGCAGGTGCCGATCTCCTTGATGTCAACGTAGGCGTTGCCGGCATCGACGAGGAGAAAGCTTTGCGGGAAGCGGTGCTCGCGCTCAGTGCCTGCAGTGATCTGCCGCTAGTCCTTGACACTACAAACGCCAAGGCGCTGGAGGCTGCGTTGAGGGTCTATCCCGGCCGGGCGCTGGTCAATTCCGTAAACGGAGGGGCCGATTCTATGGCCACCGTGCTGCCATTGGCCGAGACATATGGTGCGGCTGTGGTGGTTCTGGCGCTGGACGACTCGGGCATTCCGGATACCGTGGAGGGTCGCGTAGCTGTGGTCGAACGCGTCCGAGAGGAGGCTTATCGCGCCGGTCTGACCGATGCGGACCTCGTCGTGGACACGCTGGTGATGACCGCCGCTATCGACAAGGATGCTCCAAGGATTACCGTGGGGGCCCTTGCCGCAGTCAAGGCGATGGGGCTTTCGACAGTTCTCGGCGTCAGTAATGTAAGCCACGGGCTTCCATCGCGCCCGGCGCTCAACGCCGCATTTGCAGGCGTGGCCGCCGCAGCGGACATGGACTGTGCGATCGTGAATCCCTCTGATCCTGTGGTAACCGAGACGCTTCGCCTGGCGAACATCGCAAGAGGCGTGGGAGTCGATATCGAAAGCCACGGCAGGGCATGGGATGCTTGGGATGCCGCGTACGAGCAGGCCCTGGTGATAGCCGCCGCAGGTGGCGAAGGTGGATCCGAGGCAGCGTCCGAGGGCGTTTCCGCTGGCCACGACGGTGGAAAGACGCTCTCGCCCGAGCAAAGACTCGTCGCTGCGGTCAGGCGCGGAGACGCCCAGCAGGCCCCCTCGCTGGTCGACGCTGTGATAGACGGGGGCGTTGCGCCGCACGAGGTGATCTTCTCCTTGCTCGCTCCGGCGATTCAGCGCCTAGGCGACGCGTTTGGCCGAGGAGAAGTCTTTTTGCCGCAGCTCCTCGTGGCGGCGGATGCGATGAAGACGGCCATGACGCGCGTCAAAGAGCACCTTCCCGAGGGAGAGTTTTCCTCGGAAGGAAAGGTCGTGTTCGCTACAGTCAAAGGCGACATTCATTCGATCGGCAAGGATATTTGCATATCGCTTTTGGAAAGCCAGGGCTTTCAGGTCGTTGACTTGGGAGTCGACGTGGAGCCGGAAAGCGTTTTAGAGGCGCTTGTCGAAAGCCAGGCAGATGTGGTGTGCTTGTCAGCCCTGATGACAACCACGCTCTCAGCGATGGAGCGCACGGTTGCGCTTGTAGCCGAGCGCGCGGCCGCCGTACCGGTACTGGTGGGCGGCGCGGTGGTCACCGGCGAGTGGGCCCGCTCGATTGGCGCGGGATACTCCGCTGACGCGCCGGGGTGTGTTTCCGAGGTGCGCAGGGTGCTTGCCTCAAGGAAGGAGAGTGGCGCCAGATGATTATTACGAAGCCACGAGAGTGGCAACGCCTGACAGACGCGATCGACTCTTTTGGCGCGCGCAAGCTGTTTCTGACAGGTTGCGGCCAGTGCGCCACCACGGTTGAAACCGGCGGAGAGAAGGAGGTTCTGGCGGCAAAAGCGATGCTGGAGGCCGCCGGTATCGAGGTCACCGGATGGATTGTCGGAGAGGTCGCGTGTCATCTCGGAGATATCAGGCTGACCATGCGCAAGCACAGAGAGGCGATTGAGCAAGCCGACGCTGTTGTCGTGTTCGCCTGCGGAGCCGGAGTGCAAGCTGTGGCGGATTATGTGGATGTTGCCGTGCTCCCAGGGTTGGAGTCGGTGTTTCTCGGCAATGTTGTAAGGCACGGAGTCTTTGAGGAGCGCTGTCAGATGTGCGGCGATTGTGTGCTCGATGTGACCGCTGGCATCTGCCCTGTCACCACATGCCCAAAGGGTATTTTGAACGGACCATGCGGCGGCATGTGGGAAAACAAGTGCGAGGTGCTCTCGGATCGTGAGTGCGTGCACGTCCGAATAATCGAGAGGCTCTCCCGCCAACAGCGCGAAGCTGTTGCCGTGTTGCCGCCGAAGGACTTCTCGCACAAGCTAAAGCCCGGATCGATCATCTCGCGAGCGAGGCGTGAACCCAAGGCTCCGCGGACGGGTGATCTTGGGTGAGCCGCCTTCGGCAGGCCCTTGAAAGCGGCCACTTCGTCGTCACCGGAGAGCTGGCGCCGCCTTTGGGCACGGACATGTCGGCGATCTATGCCAGCGCCGCCGCTCTCGGCCCTTACTGTCACGCGCTCAACGTCACCGACAACCAGGGTGCGACTCTGCACATGTCCTCGATGGTGGCCGCCAAGCTCGTGATGGATTTAGGGTTCGAGCCGATATTCCAGCAGACTTGCCGAGATCGCAATAGGCTTGCCCTGCAGTCGGACTTGCTGGCCGCATGGGCACTGGGTCTGGAAAACCTGCTTGTGGTGACGGGCGACGATCCGCGTAGTGGCGATCATCCGCACGCCAAGGGCGTCTTTGACCTGGACTCCACCCAGTTGTTGCAGATCGCTTCCCAGATGAACGCGGGCCAAGACATGTTGGGACGCGATATTGCCGGGCGGACCGGGTTTTTCATCGGCGCGGCGGCGTTTCCCGAGGCTGAGCCGTACGAGGCGCAGATCCTACGAGCTCGCCGGAAGGCTGCGGCGGGCGCTCGCTACTTTCAGACTCAGGCGATCTTCGATATGGACAAGCTCGCAAGGGCGACAGAGGATCTTCGCAGCGAGGGAGCATGGGTTATCGCGGGAATACTACTACTGAAAAGCCCGAGGGTTATCGACTTTATCAATGCCAGACTTGCGGGACTGATGGTTCCTTCGCACATCGAACGTAGGATCAAGGGCGCAAAAGATCCGCTCACCGAGGCTGTGGCGCTTGCTACCGAGCAGGTCGCTGCGTGTCGAGAGATATGCGATGGCGTGCATGTGATGTTGTTGGGCCTGGACTCGGTGATGCCCGATATTCTCGGCGTTGATAGCCAGGAGAGGCGTTAGGTCTCGGGAGAATATATACAGTGAGGGATGGGAAGGCGAAGATGAGAATCACAGTGATAGGCGGCGGTCCCGGCGGCATGGCCGCGGCGCTGGAGGCTGCGTCTTCAGGCGCCCAAGTCACCCTGATCGAGAAGGACCGGCTCGGGGGGACCTGCCTGAATCGCGGCTGCATACCGGCGAAGACGCTTCTGCGCTCCGCGAAGGTCGCATCTGATACGCGCAACGCTGAGGAGCTCGGCCTGGATTGTCCGCCGGCCCGGGTTGATGTCGACAGGCTAAGGGCTCGCAAGGAGTCGGTGGTCGACGAGCTTGTCGGGCAGGCCGAAGCGCAGCTAAGGCGCGCGGGAGTCCGCATAGTTAGCGGCGAAGGCAGGCTGATCGATGCAAACAGCGTTGAAGTCGCCTCTGCCAACGGTGCGCTCGAGCGTGTCGAGGGCGACGCAGTGATCCTGGCGACGGGATCGAAGCCCTTTGAGTTACCCGGCGTCGATCAGTCGCTTCCGCGAGTGTGGACGAGCGATGACGCACTGAACCTTGCCGAGATCCCCAAAGACATCGTCGTTATCGGCGCTGGAGCCGTGGGTCTCGAGTTCGCATGCGCGTATGCTGCCTTCGGCTCGAAGGTTATCGTTGTCGAGATGATGGATCAGATCCTCCCCGGGATCGACAGACGAGCATCCCGAGTTGTGCTCGAAGGGCTTGAGCGCGCGGGAGTGACATTTCGCTTGCGGGAGTCCGTCAGCCTCGTGGAGCACCATGAAGGGCGAGTGCGCGTCACACTCGCGGGTGGCTCGGAGTTGCTCACCGATGTCGTGCTGAATGCGGCTGGGCGCGTACCCGACATCGCAGCCGCCGGTGTCGGGCAACTCGGCCTTGAGATGCGCGGCCGAGCCCTCAAGGTCGACGAGTACTTTCGGACATCGGTTGAGGGTGTGTGGGCAATCGGCGATTTGATCGGCGGAATGATGCTTGCGCACGTCGCCGAGGAAGAAGGCGTTTTGGCCGCGCGTAACGTCGTGGATACGCTCAAGGGTATCGAGCCGTCATCGAGGCTCGAGCCGGATTTCATACCAGCTTGCGTTTACACCTTCCCGGAGGCCGCTTCTGTTGGAGTTACCCGGGAGTCAGCCAGGGCATCGGGCATCGATGTCGTACAAGCCATCTCCAAACTGACAGCGAATGGAAAGGCTCTGGCCGAGGGAGAGCCCTATGGTTTTGTCGCTATCGTTGCCGAGAAGGGGAGCGGCAAGATCGTGGGAGCCCAGATAGCGGGAGCACACGCGGTCGAGATCGTCCATGAAATTGCGGTTGCCATGCGTAACGGGCTTCCTGTACAAAGTCTTGCCGCCACCGTTCACGCCCATCCGACGATCAGCGAGGCTCTCAAGGTGGCAGCGATCGATTGCTCAAGCAAGATATGACCGTGGAAAGGAAGCCGATGCGTTCAATCGTCATTCGTGGCGGGTCCCCGCTCTCAGGTGAG
>JAGXSC010000009.1 GCA_018334075.1 Actinomycetota bacterium | reverse complement strand
CTGAACTCGTCTACGAGAGCGGACAACTCGCCCATGGACGCGATTGCCGCCCCTAAAGCCTCCTCGCGTGTTTTGCCCTCTGACACCAAGTCCTCCACCTTGGCGGAGATGTCCGCAATTAGCTCTTCTTGCTGTTCAAGAACTTGCGGTGTCTCCTTGACGCCCTGGAAGGCGCCCTTGACGTAATACCTTATTGCCTCCACGATCACCCCTCCTGCTCCGTGCCTGACACCAGGCGATCAATTAACGTACGTGCACGCTTCCAGTCCTCTAGGTTTTGCCGATAAGCTGCGCGACCCTTCTCGGTTATCGTGTAGTACTTCCGTCGTGCACCCGGACCCGTTTCGCCCCAGTACGATCGAACGAAACCCTGCGGTTCAAGGCGGCGCACGGCCGAATACAGCGTGGGTTCTTTCAGCTCGTACTCGCCATCGGAGAGCGCTGACACTCGCTTGCAGATGTCGTAGCCGTAGCGGTCTTCGGTGTTCAGCAGCCCCAAGACGACGGTATCGATGTGGCCGCGAATCAGGTCACTTGAGATTGGCGCTTCACCCATTGGGCACCTCCTTTCAGGAACATTCTCTGTCAAGCTACTATGACTGTCAAGGTAGTATGTGAGGATGGGGCAGCTTCCGTGGGCCTACTGTGCTCTGGAGTTGAACACATCGTTTAGCAACGGGGGCTGGAACACATTCGTCACTCACTAGGGTTCTAACCCTAGATTACTTGACGCGCCTGAGGCATCGGCTATTCTGGGAAAACTGAGGCGCGCAGCTTATGCCTCGGCCGTTCGACAGGACAGGGGGGCACTATGGGGTTGGGGAATGAGGCAGTTCCTGCGGAAGACATCGAGAACGCTCGCGATGGGCAATCTGGCATCGCACGAGCATACGCGTGGCCGGAGGTCGTCAAGATACTTGCGCTCTACTATGCGCCCCTAGTTCTGCTGCTTGCTATCGGGGCTGTCTGGTTTCTGCTAGATGAGGTCGGTCTCCGACAGGTCGTATTAGGCACTGCGGATGAAGCTACAGCAGGTTTGGTAATAGCTTCTGCGATCACCCTGCCGGCCACGCTGCTGGCCCTGGCGTACGTCGTTTCACGCAACCGCTTTCACGGCCTGACCTGGGAGGATCTAGGCGTGCGCAAGGCACCGCTCGGACGCAGTCTCAAGTACATATTCGGCTTCTTCATGCTGGCCGCGCTTCTGGTGGTGGGGCTCGGCGAGGCCCTGCTCGCATTGCAGGTGCCCGAGCCGGAGGCGGTGGTGCGTTCCGCTCGGAGCCCTGCCACGTGGATCTGGCTGCTCGTGGGAGGTGTCGTCGTGGGGCCTATTGGTGAGGAGTTTATCCACCGCGGGATAATATTTGGTTTCCTCCGTCATCGTCATCGATTTGTCACCGCCGCGTTGATCTCCTCGGTCATCTTCGCGCTGTTACACCTGTCGCCCGTGGTATTTTTGACAACGTTCCCGCTGGGACTGTACCTGTGCTTCATGTATCAGCGTCTCGGTAGTATCGTGCCTGGCATTGTGTTGCATATGGCTTGGAATCTAATGGTCTCGTTCGTCAAGTAGTTGTGGAGCGCGCGCTCGCGGCGCTCACTGGTAACGCTTGACGTTAGTAACGCGCACGTTACTATAAGGCCATGATCGTTTCGTTCAAAGATGCTGATACTGAGAAGCTGACTCGGGGCATCCGCGTGCGTCGGTTTGTCAACATCGAGTCGGTCGCAAGGTGCAAGCTCCGGCAACTCGAGATCGCGGGTCGTGGACTACCACTAGGACGTGATGACGATGACCAAACTCAAGCCAGTCAGCCCAGGCGAGCTCCTTTCGGAGGAGTTCTTGAAGCCCATGGGCATCTCGCAGTACCGCCTCGCGAAAGAGATCGGTGTGCCGGCGCAGCGCATCGGCGCGATCGTAGCGGGCAAGCGTTCCATCACTGCGGACACGGACCTGCGCCTCTGCAAGTTCTTCGGTCTCTCGGACGGCTACTGGCTCCGCGCGCAGGCGGCTTATGATACGGAGGTCGCCCAGGATGAACTACGCGATACGCTAAAGCACATCAAGCCGTGGTCAGGTCTCGGTCGTCAGCTGAACCACACGGTTAAAAAACTCATCTCCTCCTAAGCGGCGTCCGCCTCTGGCTGGATGACGATGTCGCTGCTAGCCGTCTGCCATGCCAAGAGCCTGCGAGCTCCGCCTGCGAAGTAGTGAAGCGAGGTGCGGCGCAAGCCCAACCAGTGGTCCCACGGACGGACTTCACTCTGAAACACATGAACCTCAGTAATCGGAAGATAGACGGAGGATCTCCACAGCAGTCCGCGACGGTAGAGTATTCCCTTCCCGTCTCCGTCTCGAATCAGTGTTGTGAAAGATGAGTTCGCGATCATTACAGACAGTAGAATCACGAATGCGAGTACGATCTCGGCGTGTTGCCACATGCCCGACCCCGCGAGCATCGCGGTCGCGAGCGAGACGGTCACAAGCACGCGCATACCCGCAAGCAGCCACGCGCCCGGGGGATTCCCGGGAGTCCGCTCGAAAGCGAGAAGTGCCCCGGCGTTAGCATCAAGCGAATCCATCCGAGCCTCTATGTCGCTGATCTTCAGGGCCGGGAACACCACATTTTTACCGAGTACCTGACCGGCGTCTCTTGTAAGCAGGGCAAGTCTTCCTCGTCCGGTCAGGAGATCGAAAGAATTCCTCCGAAGCGAGACTCCCACAACGCTGTCAAGAGGTATGGTCCTTCGGTTGCGCTGCATCAGTCCGCCCTCGAGCTGCAGGGATTCTCCGATGAGGCGAACCCGAAACCTCCAAAATCGCAGAAACGTAACGGCGTATCCATACGCAACCGAGGCCGCCACGAGTATGCTGATCAAGGCCACCCAGACCATAGTGCTGCCGGACACGCCGCGATCAATGATCCGTTCAGGATCAGGTAGCGCGGGCAGCAACGCAGCAAGCTCAAGATAGGTTCCCGCAAGAACCGGGACGAATAGTGCGAACCTGCCGTATGCAAGTGACATCACCAAGAGATCGCGCTGTGAGGCGCTGAAGATGTGTCCTTCCGTTTCCGCCGCTTTCGGCTGTGTCTCCGTGCTAAGGCTTTTGGGGTCTTCCCGCGAAACCGGTATTCCCGAGGATAGCTGAAGCGCGTCGACCAGCTCACACTTGACGACATCGAGGATGATCTTTTGGTCGGCCCCTGCGGATGCACTTACCACCACCCTGCAGCAACCGGCGATGCTGCGAACAGGATCCCTCTGGACCTCGATTGCAGCCACAGCCGACCATGGAAGAAGGGTCTCGGTCTTGATGAAGAGCCCTTGCAGATACCTGATTCCTTCCGCGTCGAACGCATAGGATCGTGTAAGCCAATGTCCAATGACGGAGTAAGCCGTCGCGAAGGAGAAGAATACAAACAGGACGGTCACCACAAGACCAATCGAGGAATCAAGTCTCGGCTGAGAGAGGAAGTATAAGAACAAGAAGGGCACATAGTTTTGCGCGGCCTCGATCCCGTTCACTATGATCATCCAGGGGCTGTTACGAGAGTGGCTCACGCCGGGTTCCGTTCATGAACTCCTCGATCATCTCGACCTGCGCAGCATCGAAGGGGCCTATATTGTGATGATCCGCAATGGTCACGATCGACACGCCCGTGAGCCCCATTCTTCGCAGCACAGGACCTCGCCGGAGCCGCATATTCAGGATGCTACTCCGGGGGATGACGGTCTTCTGGAGGAATATCACGCCCTGGTTGATGACCAGTCGCTCTCGATGGATGCGAAGTGAGTAGCGCTTGTGCCTAAGCGGGTCAAGGAACAGGGCCTCAAGTACAGGGGGGGCCAGACAGAGCAGAAAGATGATGGCCAGGTTCGAGGTGAGCAGCTCCGGAGCGAAGGGTAGCCAGGAGGCAGCAACAATCAGTGCCACCAAAATCAGGCCACCAAGGATACCTCTGATCTGCCAGACCCTCAACGCACCGTGCACGAGCGTAAGGTGGTCTGTGTGCAGCGATTCTCCCTCATACTCGGATACGGTGGAAGCAGGGCATGAACACCGGTTCTGAGCTTGTTCCCCCACTTGTTCCCCCATTCGCAGAAACGCACACTACACCCACCACATTCGCGTTAGAGAAGCCTATCGCACGTCACGGTTGCGCGCAACAAGGGAGGCACAGTGGCCGGCTTGCAGCTCATGCCAAGCGCGTTAGCGCGAGTCGCTGCTCCGCTCGGCGGTATGTAGTCTGATCCAGTCGGTGAGCGCGTCTTCCTCGATTTCCCCGGATGCGAGTGCGACGATGGTTGTGACCACGTCGGCCTCGCTCGCAGTGAACTCGAGTCCGTTGAGTCCCAGGAACACCGCCGTCACGACGAACGCCACGCGCCTGTTGCCGTCGTTATAGGGGTGGTTGCGGGCGAGCCCGTAACCGTAAGCTGCGGCAAGCGCGGCGATATCCGCGTCAGGCGCGTAGGAGAGAAGCTGCCTCGGGCGCGCGAGCGCGGATTCGAGCAGGTTCTCGTCGCGCAGGCCCGGCATTCCGCCGTGGGTGAGCAGCATGTCGGTCTGGATGGCGTCGACGACGACGCGGGTGACCCATCTCGGTTCGCTAACGGGCATCAACGCCTACTTCGCAAGCTCGCGCAGTGCGCTGCGATAGGTGCGTCCTACTTCGGCGGCTATCGAAAGCGCTTCTTCAGTCTCCGCATCGTAAGGGGTGAGCAGGATACCGCGCTCGGTCTCGATCGCGATCACCGTATCGCCGGCGGCAAGCTTGAGCCTGTCGGCCATGTCTTTGGGTAGGGTGGCGGCGATCGAGCCGCCCGCCTTGCGCAGTTTCACTCCCTGGTTCATTTCATCCTCCGTGGGCGAGGGGTCATGGCAAGTGTAGCATAGATGTGCTACTTTGAGCCTGATAATCTGGGCGTCGAGCAGAAAGTGCCGTGTGAGCATGTCGCTTGCAATTCTGCTACCGTGTAAGGTATCATTTAGCTGATGTCAAAGCTGAGGCGAGGCGGATACGTGTTTCTCGCGTGGAAGGGCGACCACTCGCCGCGTCACGTGCACGTCTACAAGGACGGAGCGTTGGTCGTGAAGTGGGATTTAGACAACTCGCGCGAGATGGTCGGCTCGGCCAGTCGGCGGATTCGCGACCTGATTGAGGAGTTGAAGAAGGAGGGTCTGCTGTGAAGATAAGGCGAGTCAAGTCGAACAATTACAAGCGAGCCTTCGAGGTCACGCTGAGCAGGGGTGTCTTCCCGATGCCGTATGCGAAGGTCGACCCCGCTCCCAGCAAGAACGATCCCGTCGTGAAAGTCTACGCTGACGAAGACTTCGGCCGCGAGGCATTTACTTACGTTTTGGAATCTGGTGCAGAGGGCTCGGTCCACGTCGATGCTGTTCTCGAGTACAACGAAGACCCTGCCTATATGCGGGATCTGCTTCTGTACAAACTGACCATCGCCGCTCAAGAGTGTATGAAGGCCAGTCCGCTGTCGCAACGAGAGATCACCAGGCGCGCGCGGACCTCTCCGGCCCAGATTCAGAGATTGCTGGACGTCAAGAATCGCAGCAAGTCTGTCGACAAACTCGTCGTCCTTCTGGGGGCAATGGATTGCGAAGTCGAGGTCACTGTCCGGCCGGCCTCGCGTGGAGGGGTGAAGCACCCGGCGCGAGCCCAGTCGGGCTCCACCGCTCGGGCTACCCACACGTAGGGATGTGGACCAGACGGATTAAGGCTGTTGCAGCGGCGATCAGCGTTTCCGCGAGGGAACGACCTGAGTTCAAGCTTGAATCGCAACTCACGGCCTTCCTGAGCCGGACGTTCAGCTTGTGCGCGATGGCGTATTTTTCTCCAAAGGTATCGCCAAATGGGTATTTAAGGAGAAATGGGGGCTCGTTCGATCGCTAGTGAACTTATTGATTGCAATGAGTATGTGAGCGGCGAGTTTGTGGGTGGGCCGGAGGTAATATGGGTGTGCTGATAGCGCAACAAGCGCGAGCCTTCGTTCGCAGGTGGCCCCTGGCTCTTATCGCGGGAGGGGCGATCGTCCTCGCGATTGCGGTTATGGGTGATGCGCTGCTTTGGACGTACCGCCAAGGCGAAATGGATCTGGGAACCTTAGGTAACTATCTACCCTTATCGATTGTGTGGCCCCTGGCGGTGCTCGTCATCTCGTTCGAGTTCGCTAGTGCCGCGCGTATTGCCGGCATGGAGGAGTCAGTAGGCGCTCACACAGGAACCGCGCACAGACACTGGCTCGCAGCGATGCTCCCGCCCGCTGTTGTCGTGGTCATCGTTTCTGGGATTTTCCTCGTGTTCAAGCTCGTGACTGTATTCACGCAGGGCATGCAGCACTTGCTCGGCTGGCATGTTGCCACATCAGTTCTGCTCAACGTGTTCGCCCCATGCGCGATCGCACTGTTGCTTGGCTTTGTGGCGGCAAGACACCTCAAGCGGTTTGCCGGGTACGCTGTTATCGCGGTATTCGCTTTCTTGGCGGGGCCGTACTCGGAGATCATCCCTATGGTCGCTCAGGCTGGGATCATGTGGGGCGGACCGGTTCTGAATCTCTATCCGGTGCGCGATTTTTTCGGGGTGCTTGCCCCGGATCCGACCTGGTATATCGATTCGCTCTACGGGTTCCCGTTGGAGCAGGAGCGATGGTGGCTTGCGGGATTCTGGCTCACCCTCATGCTAGCGATTCTTGCGCCCACTCTCACGCCACGTCATGTCCGCTGGAGCCGGTTCGCCCCTTCTTTGTTGTGGTGCTTTGCTGGTCTCCTCTTTGCGGCTTTCTTGCTTCCGAGCCAGGAGTTGCGGCGTGACCCTCGGTTCTTTGGAGGCGGCTCTACTGTCACCGAGCAGGTTCATTACCAGATCCGCTCTGACGAGCACCCGCAACGCGACGTGCCCGGCGGATTCGCGATAGACCGGTACGAGATGGATATGGCTGCGGGGCGGCAGTTGGAGGCGGTTGTCACGGTGCACATTGCCGATGACGAGACACAAGGCAAATACCGCTTCACACTCTACCACGGCTATCATCTTATTCGGGTGCGGGACTCCGCCGGGCGTCCCCTGGATTTCTCGCAGGAGGGTGACTACGTCACTGTGCGATCCGAAGCAAGGCAGGAGCGACTGACCTTCGAGTACCGCGGCAGCGGGGGCATCAACATAGCCAACAGCCAAGGCGTGTTTCTGCCCGGATACTTTCCTTACTATCCGGTGCCTGGGTTTGTGCGGGTGTGGGACGAGCAGGCTGTAGCTCCTGCGATGGACGTTACAGATGCTAGGACGGCTGAGTTCTCAGTGCGGTTTAAAACCCGGATTCCACTTTTCTCCGACCTCGAGATGCGCAAGGGACGCTTTGAGGGACGCAGTGGTGCGCCAACCTTCATCGGTGGAATGGTCGCTGAGCGGAAAGTCGGGAATCATCGTGTCATCTACCTGCCCGTTGCCATTCGGGGCCCAGAGGCGCTTACCAGCCTTACTGCCCGTGTGCGGGAGCTTGAGCTGCAGATCGGCGTTACCGAAAGCCCCATTCCTGATGACTTACAGGTCATACAAGGGTCAGGGTTCCAAGCACTTGCAGCTACATTTCTCCCCCCAAACACGCTGATGGTGGGCATGTTTGATGAGTTGATCGCCGCTGAAGTGCTGATCGCGCCCGCGCCGATGAAGTTGGACCGCGCCAACTTGAGGGCGGCCTTCCTTTACGTCATCAACGACTCGCCCGGCTTTGCACATCGCGATCCTCGGCAGGACCTTTTTGACGACCGATCCGCTGAGGCAGTGTCAATAAGTGAAGAGATTGCCCGACTTGAGGACGCCCGGCGCTCTGCGCGGACCGACCAAGAGCTTAAGCAAGAGTACGTCTTGCGGGCCAGGAGCGTGGTCTTTCAGCTCTTCAACGAAAAAATACAAGCCATAGGCGAGGATGAAGCGCTCAGAGATACGTACCAGTATTTGTTATCGGACAGCGATCTGTCCGAGTTAGAGTTTCTGACCCGATCCGGCCGCGGAGGAACGAAGTGATCCAGATCCGAGACCTCAAGAAATCGTACGGCAAGAAGCAGGCGCTTGCGGGGGTGACCTTCTCGCTTGAGCGGGGTGTGACCGGATTGCTTGGCCCCAACGGCTCGGGTAAGACGACGCTTCTGCGCTGCATGCTCGGCATCCTCAAGCCCTCTGGCGGGACAGCGCATTTCCCGCATGATTCGCGTGAGCAGCATCGCGAAGTTGGCTACCTTCCCCAAAGGTTCGGGCTGCTCAAGGAGTTGACAGTAGAGGAGGCGCTCGCGTATTTCGCCGCGCTCAAGGAGATGCCCGCCGCCGAGGTCGATGTGGCTATCGACGAGTCCTTGCGCGAAGTGAACCTCCTTGACAGCAAGTCAACGAGGGTCGGTGCGCTGTCCGGAGGCATGATCCGGCGAGTGGGCCTGGCCGCCGCGCTGCTGGGAAATCCCTCAGTGCTCATCTTCGACGAACCCACCGCGGGGCTCGACCCCGAGGAGCGGGTCAGGTTCAAACGGCTCGCCGCTGGACTCGCAGCCGCTCATTTCGTTCTGATCTCCACACACATCGTGGAGGACGTTGTCGCCTTGGCATCTCGGGTAATCGTGCTCGACGAAGGTGAGGTGCGGGCATCAGGCACGCTACAGGATATCGCCGATCTGGCCAGCGGCAAGTGTTATCTGGCGCCGCAGGATCGGATCAGCGAATACTCCGAGAGTTACTACATCGACGGCTACGCCGAGGTGGATGGCCAGCAGTTTGCGAGAGTGATCTCGCCTAGGCCGTACGAGGGTTTTACGCCCAGAGAGCCCACCGTCGAAGATGGCTACCTGTGCGTCACCAGAGGCATGGTGTGAGCGGACCCGGCGTGCGCAAGCCTCCCATCTGGTATGCGATGTCCAACATTGGCTGGTACGCTGTTGTACCGCCGGTCGCTGTCGGCCTTCTCCTCCCCGTAGGACTTCTATTTGTTGAGAGAGCTGGGATTCCGGCGCTCACCGTTTTGTATCTCGACTATGCTGTCGGGCTGTTGATCCCCATGTTGGCGGCGTGGTGGCCGCCGTTTGTGTTCAAGGAGCGCATCGGAGGAGACGGCAGAGAGGTCATCTATTTCCTCAGGCGGAAGGGGGAGGGCGCGACCGCTCTTTTCTTGGCGTTGCTGTACTGGGTGCTGCTGGTGCCTTTTGTGTTGATAGCCCTCGGTACGCTCCTCTTCACGCACGATTCGATCCCCCTTCTGCTGGCCCGCTGCCTCTTCGTCACCGCGCTCGCTTTCTTCGCGGCGTTCGCGTTCCAGTCCGGGATGATCGGATTCATGCTCGCGGTGCTAGTGAGCCTCGTGGTTATGCCGCCGGCAGAGGCTGCTATCGCCGATGCTGCGCGGGTGCTTTCGGCAACCTGGGGCACCGCTGCGCTTGTCACGGTGGTCGCCTACGCGGTGCTCTCTGTGGCACTTCTCTGGCTGGGCGAGCTGAGGAGCCGCCGTTTTGTCTGTTAGTGGCATCGGCTCTGCCGACAGCCACACTGCACCGCCGCGCGACATTCGGGATCAATCCGGAGTTCACTGCGGCGGCTGACTTGAGGCTCACGCCGTGGACTTGTGCCAATCAATCGGCGTGGGTATAATCTATTTAGCAAACCCGCCAAGCCTCTCAACGATGCTCACTCGGCGGGTCTTTCTTTTATTGGAGGTCTTCATGGAGTACACCAAGCCTGCTCTGACGTACGAGCAACAGGCAGACCAGCTGATCGCCCGTGGCATGGGGTGCGACCGCGACGAGCTGATACGTTGCCTGAAGAGCGTCAGCTACTATCGGCTCAGCGGCTACTGGTTTCCATTCAGGAACGATGACAGCTCTTTCAAAGAGGGAACCACTTTGACCAAGGTTTGGAGACGCTACGCGTTCGACCGGCGTCTACGGCTATTGGTGCTGGATGCTATTGAGCGCGTCGAAATCTGCGTTCGAACCGAGCTCGTGTATCGACTTGCCCACGCGCAGGGAGCATTTGGCTATCAAAACCCCAGCAACCTTCCAGGCTTCGCACCCGACGAGTATGAAAAGTTCGTCAGCCGACTTAAAGACGAGCACGAGAACAGCCAGGAGCAGTTCATCAAGCACTTCACGCGTTCGTACGGAGACATGCACGTCCTGCCGCCGTACTGGATGATTACCGAGCTTATGGCCTTCGGCACGCTTCTGCGCCTGTATCGAGGAAGCCCGAAGCCAATCAAACGTGAGATCGCTGCCCGATTCGGTGTCAGCGCGGTAGTCATGGAGTCGTGGCTGAAGACGCTCAACATCATTCGCAACATCTGCGCTCACCACGGACGCCTGTGGAATCGCGAGCTTGGGTTCAAGCCAATGATCCCGCGTAAGGACAAGAAGTGGCACGAGCCCGTCGTTGTGACGAACAACCGCATCTTCGGAGTCTTGACCATCCTGAAGTGCATGCTTGATGACGTGGCACCGCAGAGTGGTTGGACAGGCAGATTGCTCGAACTACTGGACGACTGCTCCGACCTGCCGCATGACCGCATGGGTTTTCCGGATGACTGGCGAGAATGTCCGATTTGGAAGTAGGCTCCTGAGCTGCGAATGCCTACCGTTCTTCGAGGGCTCCCGCCCCACGTCGCCTATCGGACGTTGATCTCGTCGGCCAGGGCAAGGATCTCCTCGTTTTCGGGGATGTCTTGCATGCTGTGGCCGTAATGCACGAACCGCGCGACCCCGTCCTTGTCGATGAGCACCTGTGCGGGCATGCGCCCTAGCTTGAAGAGGTTGACCTCCTGCCCGTAAAGCTTGAGCACGCTGTGGCTCGGGTCGGGAAGGCCGATGAAGGGAAGGGAGTTGGCCTTCCAGAACTTCGCGAACGCCGGTGCGTCCTCGGGCCCGACCACGACCACCTCCACGTCACGCTCCACGAACTTGGAGTAGTCCTGGCGCAACTGCGCCATGTGCCGACGGCAGAACGGTCAAGTAAACGTGCGGTTGAAGACCAGCAGCACGTTCTTGCGCCCGCGGAAGTCCGAGAGCCTCACAGGGCTACCTGAGAAGTCGGGCAGAGTAAAGTCGGGCGCAGGGGTGTTGAGTGAAACGCGTGACATGGGCTCCTCCAGAAAGTGCGCTTAGCGGGTGCGCCGGTGGATGGCCTTGATCAGGCCTAAGAGGAGAAATCCGCCGACTAGCGGTATCAGTAGTGCTGCTGCATGGGCGTGCGCAGCGCGGACGCAGCGCTCTCGCACAGCGGCTTGCGTGAAGACGTCATCCTCGAAGCGGGGATCATCGATTGCCCTTATGGCGTGTCCGTGGCAGCATTTCATGGCATTTCCTTTCGTGGCTGTGTGTTGGCTACTCGTCGCCGGCAAGCATCAGGTAGATGCTCTTGCGGGTGGCGGCGAGAATTTCGGCTGTTCTTGCGATGTGGTCGTCGTTACCGGTTCTTGCAACTTGAACGGTTGCGCTCATCACGCTATGGAAGGCGTCGCGCAATCGGCGCGAGCCGTCCGAGTCCTCGGCCATGCCCTCCCACGGTGCCTGGTCTGGCAGCATCGCTGCGTGCTTGCAGCCGAGTTCCGTGAGCGAGAATACACGCTTGCCGCCTGCATTCGTGCTCGACACCATCCCGTGTCTCTCAAGCGCCTGCAGTGCCGGATAGACCGAACCGGGGCTCGGATTCCATGCGCCAGCGCTGCGCTCAGAGAGCTCCTGAATGATCTGATAGCCGTGCATGTCCTGCTCGCTGAGGAGCGCCATCACGGCCGCCTGTACGTCGCCGCGCTTGGCGCGCTGGCCGGGGAGGCGGATCTCGCCGTGACCGTGGTGCCAATGATGGTGTGAGTGCATGTTGCGCGCCTTCGTTCTTCTCGAAGTAATGCGATATATCGCTATCTATCGCTATGAGAAGCAAGACGCATGCCAGCCGCGCGGTTCATGGGTATGATAGTGACATGGAAACGAAAACGACGAATGCCGAGGGGGTCGGCTGTCAAGGTTGCTATATAAGAATAATTCCTATATAACAAAATCACCTCACCAAAGGCAACTCGCCGGGGGCACAACACAAGCCACCGTGCTCGAATAAGACGTTTCCCAACAGCTCGGAGCCTGATATGGCATCCGGAAGAGCGAGAGGAGTATGTGTTATGAGCGAGGAGAGTAAGTGCCCGGTGACGGGCAGGGCGAGCAGGCAGGTGGCCGGCGGCGGGACATCGAACCGCGATTGGTGGCCGAATCAGCTCAACCTACGGATCCTTCACCAGCACTCCGATTTGAGTGACCCGATGGGTAAGGACTTCAATTACGCCGAGGAGTTCAAGAAACTCGATCTTCAGGCCGTCAAGCAGGACCTCTGCGCGCTGATGACCGACTCGCAGGAGTGGTGGCCGGCCGATTATGGACACTACGGCGGGCTGATGATCCGGATGGCGTGGCACAGCGCGGGCACCTATCGAATGGGTGACGGTCGCGGGGGCGCGGGTTCGGGCTCCCATCGCCTTGCACCGCTCAATAGCTGGCCGGACAACGCGAATCTCGACAAGGCTCGGCGCCTGCTCTGGCCTATAAAGCAGAAGTACGGCAACAGCATCTCCTGGGCCGACCTTATGGTTCTTGCGGGCAACTGCGCGTTGGAGTCGATGGGCTTCAAGACGTTCGGTTTCGCCGGCGGGCGCGAAGATGTCTGGGAGCCCGAGGAGGACATCTACTGGGGCTCTGAGGACGAGTGGCTCGGCGACGATCGTTACTCTGGTGATCGGGATCTCGAAAACCCGCTTGCCGCTGTGCAGATGGGCCTCATCTACGTGAATCCGGAAGGACCCAACGGCAACCCGGACCCTGTCGCTTCAGCTCGCGATGTCAGACAGACCTTCGCCAGAATGGCGATGAACGACGAGGAAACCGTGGCGCTCATCGCTGGCGGCCACACCTTCGGCAAGGCTCATGGTGCGGCCCCGGATTCGCATGTGGGACCTGAGCCTGAAGGCGCACCGATCGAGCAGCAGGGCCTCGGCTGGAAGAGCAGCTTTGGCAGCGGCATGGCGGGCGACGCGATCACGAGCGGCATCGAGGGCGCATGGAAGCCCAACCCCACGAAGTGGGACATGGGATATCTGAAGGTACTCCTTAAATACAACTGGGCGCTGGTAAAGAGCCCGGCTGGCGCGTACCAGTGGGTGGCCACCGATGTCGACGAGGAGGACATGGTCGTCGATGCGTTCGACCCTTCGACGAAGCACCGCCCGATGATGACTACGGCGGATCTCTCGCTTCGCTTTGACCCGATCTACGAGTCGATCGCTCGGCGCTACCTCGAGAACCCCGAGGAGTTCGCCGACGCATTCGCCCGCGCGTGGTTCAAGCTGACCCACCGCGATATGGGTCCGCGCTCGCGCTACCTCGGCCCTGAAGTGCCTGCCGAGGAGCTGATCTGGCAAGACCCGGTGCCGGCGGTCGATCATGAGCTGATCGGCGAGCAGGACATCGCCGCCCTCAAGGAGCGGATCCTCGCCTCCGGGCTCTCCGTCTCGCAGCTGGTGTCCACGGCGTGGGCCTCCGCCTCCACATTCCGCGGTTCTGACAAGCGCGGCGGGGCCAATGGCGCGCGCATACGCCTTGCGCCTCAGAAGGACTGGGAGGTCAACGAGCCTGCGCAGCTTGCGACTGTGCTGAGCGCCCTCGAGGCGATTCAGCGGGAGTTCAACAGCGCTCAAGCGAGTGGCAAGCGTGTCTCGCTTTCCGACCTGATCGTGCTCGGCGGATGCGCTGGAGTCGAGCAGGCTGCGAAAAACGCCGGCCACGAGGTGACTGTTCCCTTCACGCCGGGACGCACAGATGCGTCGCCGGAGCAGACCGACGCGGCGTCATTCGCTGTGCTGCAACCGGCCGCGGATGGGTTCCGCAACTACCAGCGGGCCAAGTACGCCGTCTCGGCGGAAGAGCTGCTGCTCGATCGTGCGCAGCTACTGACACTCACCGCTCCCGAGATGACCGTGCTCATCGGCGGTATGCGCGTTTTGAACGCGAACTTCAAGCGATCTCAGCACGGCGTGTTTACCGACCGCCCGGAGACGCTCACCAACGATTTCTTCGTGAACCTGCTCGACATGGGCACGGTGTGGGAGAAGAGCCCGGAAGACGAGGACGTGTTCGTGAGCCGGGATCGCGTGACGGGCGAGCCGAGATGGACCGGAACTCGCGTCGACCTGATCTTCGGCGCGAACTCGCAGCTGCGGGCTATCGCGGAGGTCTACGGATGCGAGGACTCCGCCGAGAAGTTCGTACATGATTTCGTTGCGGTGTGGGATAGAGTGATGAAGCTGGACCGCTTTGACGTAGCTTAAACCGTGGTTGCAGCCGAGGTGATTAGGTTTCTCGCCTCGGCTGTGCTACACTACGGCGGACTTAATTTAAGACTCGGTTGTCCTGTGCTGCGAAGAGCGCTGTACGTGTGAAGGATCGACTGCGTCTGCAAACGCAGTGCGACCTGAATACGGCGCACAGTACAGGAGAAAAAAATATGTCTTTCAAAACGCTCGGCCTTGAGCCGCGCCTGCTTACCGGCGTGTCCCAGATGGGGTACGCAGACCCCACGCCTATCCAGCGCGAGGCCATCCCACACATCTTGCAAGGCACCGACGTTGTCGGCGTCGCGCAAACCGGCACCGGCAAGACCGCCGCGTTCGTGCTGCCGATGCTTCAGCGCACGCCCACCCGCCGTGGTGTCCGCGCACTTATCATCACACCTACCCGCGAGCTTGCGCTCCAAATCTCCCAGGTCGTTCACGGCATCTCGCGCCAAACAGGCCATCGCTCTGCCGTCGTTTACGGCGGGGTCGGTCTGCAGCAGCAGATCGACAAGCTACGCCGAGGTGTCGATGTCGTGATCGCGTGCCCGGGTCGCCTTCTCGATCTGCACTCTCGTCGCGCGGTGGATCTCTCCAAGGTTGAGATGCTCGTGCTCGACGAGGCCGACCGCATGCTCGATATGGGCTTCTGGCCTGATGTGCGCCGTATCCTCGGCCTGCTGCCTGAGAAGCGTCAAAACCTGCTTTTCTCGGCTACGATGTCACGGGAGGTGCTCAAGATCGTCGAGTCGACGCTCCACGAGCCCGTACGCATCGAGGTTTCGCCGCCCAGCACGCCTGTCGATCGCATCGAGCAAAGCCTCTATCCGGTGTGCAGCACCCAGAAAACCGACCTGCTCGTGAGTTTGCTCAAGCGCAACGATCACACACGCGCACTCATCTTCACGCGCACCAAGCATCGCGCCGAGCGCCTCAGCAAGCAGCTCGAGAACAAGGGCGTTGCGAGCGCGGCCATTCACGGCGGTCGCACTCAGGGGCAGCGGCAGCGGGCGCTAGAGGCGTTTCGTGCAGGCCGTTCGCCGGTGCTTGTGGCGACCGATGTGGTCTCCCGCGGCATCGATGTCGACGAGGTCACGCACGTCATCAACTACGACATGCCTAATACTCCCGAGGACTACGTACACCGTATCGGGCGGACGGCTCGAGCTGGCGCGAGTGGTACGGCAATCAGCTTTCTTTCCTCCGAGGAGCTTTCGATGTTGTCCGCGATTGAGCGGACGCTAGGCTCCACGCTCGCATGTGAGGACCTCGAGGGCTTCGTCTACTCTCCGCGCCAAGTGCCGGCCGCCGACCGCGGCATTAAGGGCGCCGCCATGGTGTGGCAGGGATCCCGTCAGCGCACGCGTGCCGGTCGCCGAGGCGGCAGTGGACGCGTCGCCGGGCGGATGCGGTGAGCTTATTCGCTTCGGGCCGAGGCCCGGATGCGAATTAGAGGCTAACGAGCTTCGCGAGCGCTCCGGCGATCTCGCCTCCTACGATGTTCTGGACAGAACTCCCTCCTCGGAGTAATGTGGCATGATTCCAGGATTCGTGATACGGAGGTAGGTCAGTGAGTGAGCGCACGCGAGTCCAGATGCTTATTGCGACCTTGCTGCTTCTGGTGGTGGCGAGCCCGACACAGTTAGCTCTTGCTCACGGTGTCGACCTGAGTATCACGCCGCAGGAAGGTGTCGAGGTGAAGGCTGCTCTCGATGGGGGCGAGCCAATGGTTGGGGCCCAGGTCTCGGTGTTCGCTCCCGGCGAACCGGATGAGCCGTGGCTTCTCGGCACCACGGATGCGGAAGGGCGCTTCTTTTTCGTCCCGGATGCCACTCTTCCTGGAACGTGGGAAGCGCGGATCCGCCAGGCTGGCCACGGTGGCACCGTTCGCATCGAGGTTGAGCCGGATTCCGCCGCGCCTGCGACAGAAGCGGCAGGTCCGGCACCGCCCGCAGAGGCGCGTCTCGATCTCGAGCCAACGGGCGCCGCGCAGCCGACAGCTGGTGGCCTTACCGCCCTGCAGAGGGCCCTCATGATCGCCTGCGTCATCTGGGGCGCACTTGGAACGGCACTCTACTTCAAGAGAAGGACCGCCTGATGCACATTCCCGATGGGGTACTTCCTCTCCCGGTCGCTGCAGGCGGATTTGCACTCGCCGCGGGCGTGACATGGATTTCACTACGCCGAATCGAGCGTGCCTGGCCCGACCCCCGAAAAGGCGTGCCCAAAGCGTCGCTTCTGACGGCGGTTTTCTTCATGGCGTCGCTCGTACACCTGCCTGTGCCACCGGTGAGCGTGCACCTCGTTCTCTCGGGCTTGATGGGGGTTGTGCTCGGGTGGTACGCCTTTCCTGCGATTCTGGTTGGACTTTTCCTGCAGTCGGTAATGTTCCAGCACGGAGGCCTCGCGATGCTTGGCGTCAACGCTTGTCTCATCGGAATACCCGCACTGCTCGCGCACCGCATCTTCAGCTTGCGAACCATGTTTGGCGCTTCCTGGCGGGTGCCGGCAAGCGCAGGACTAGGTTTCCTCGCTGCGCTTAGCGCGGTCGGACTTGGGGCCGCCGCTGCCGCGCTGCTCATCGTCACGACAGCGCCGGCGTATCTTGACGCCGCAGTCGAGCAGGCTGCGGTCGGAGCGCTTCTGCTCGCGTACATTCCTCTCGGCCTGGTCGAGGGCGTATTCGCCGCGATGGTGGTGCTGTTCCTGCTTCGGGTGCAGCCTGGGTTGCTCGAAGAGAGGTTCTGATGATCGCCCGAGCAACGCCCGCCACGCCCGCTTCCGCCTCGCTTGTCAGGTGGGAGGCTCGCCTGAAACTCATCGGCTTGCTCTGCCTTATTTTCGCTTTCGCGGGGGTGCGAGACCTTAGGATACTGCCGGTGATGCTCGTTACCGCCTTTGTGGTTTACCGCCTCTCGTCGCTTCCACTCGCGTACCTTATCTCTCGCATCAAGGTTCCCGGCGTTTTCCTCATCGTGCTCGCGGTGGTGCTGCCTCTCTTTTCTGGCGAGACCGTTATCGCACAACTCGGACCGATGGCGCTTCGGCTCGAAGGGACGATGGCATTCATGTCGATAGCCGCTCGGTTCGTGAGCATCATCACCGTGGCGACCGTGCTTTTTGCGACGACACCGATGCCCACGCTCGTAAGAGCGATGAGCTCTCTGGGGCTGCCTTCGCTCCTCGGCGATATGCTGCTCTTTACTTATCGCTACATCTTCCAGCTCGCCGAGGATTTCCGCCGGGCGCGCACCGCGGCGCGACTGCGCGGCGCAGACCTCGGCTCAATCAGGTCTATCAAGACGATCGCCTACATCATCGGATCGCTTTTGGTGCGCAGCAACTGGCAGGCCGAGCGGGTTCTTGCCGCGATGACGCTTCGGGGGTATGGTGAGTCCCGAGCGCGAGCTCCGCGTCACTCCCCTCAGGTCCGCGACTTCATTGGGCTGGTCGCGTGCGTGGCTGTAGCAGGCGTCCTGTTGATCTCCCCGGCCCTGCTGCTGTGAGCGATCGTGCAGGTAAGACGCCGAGCGGGAAGAGAGACCATCTGATGAAAGCCGTCCACGCCATCGATCTTGGCTTCGGGTATCCCGGGCGTACACCGGCGATCGATCGCGTGACCGTTGGGCTCAATTCTGGCGAGAGGGTCGGCATCATCGGTCCCAATGGGGCGGGGAAGACAACGCTGTTTATGCTAGTTTGCGGAGTCGTCGCGCCGACGTCGGGGAGCGTCGAGGTTTTTGGGCGGCCGGTGGAGCCAGGAGCGTTCAGGCCCGAGGTCGGGATGGTGTTTCACCACACCAACGACCAGCTGATCTGCCCTACGGTGCGCGAAGACATCGCTTTCGGGCCGCAGAACATGGGCCTTGCCGAGGACGAGGTCGACGAGCGAGTCAGCGCTACTGCTGCGGCTACGGGAATCGCGCACCTGCTCGACAGGGTGCCGCACGAGCTCTCAAGCGGCGAGCAGCGCCTCGTCGCCCTCACCGGCGTTCTTGCGATGATGCCGCGGTTGCTGATCCTCGACGAGCCGACCTCCGATCTCGACTTGCGCTACCGCAGGCGGCTCATACGGATGCTCTCGGAGATGGAGGGCCACACCTTCATGATCGCCTCGCACGACCTTGAGTTCGTCCTCGAGACTTGCGATCGCGTGCTACTGCTCGATGCGGGGCGGGTTCAGGCCGATGGTGTGCCGGCCGAGGTGATGTCGGACACGGAGCTGATGGAGGCGCATGGACTCGAGGTGCCTCATTCGCTGATGGCGCAGTGGCACAGGCACGGGGCACCATAGCGACGGCCACCGCGGCCACTTTTGGCCCCCAGACAGACTTTGTGCTTGTTGTTACAATCTAAATCTGCTATCCTCAAGAGTGCACCAAGCGCTATGCGGCGCAATGGGTCGTGCCGGACAACATGACCCGCCGTGAGCTGTCGGTTCAAGGCCGACGGAAACGGATTGATTTCGGTAAGGAGGTGCTGGAGCATGAAGGCTCTCGTCTACTACGGGCCGGGCGACAAGCGCTGGGAGGAAAGACCCAAGCCTGAACTCGCGGACCCTACCGATGCACTTGTGCGCATCACCAAGACCACCATTTGCGGCACGGATTTGCACATTCTCAAGGGCGATGTCCCTTCTGTCGCCGAGGGAAGAATTCTCGGGCATGAGGGAGTAGGCGTCATCGAGGAATTGGGAAGCGCTGTCTCCAACTTCAAGGTCGGCGATCGCGTTCTCATCTCGTGCATAAGCTCGTGCGGCAAGTGTGGCAACTGCAAGGTGGGTCTTTACGCGCACTGCGAGAACGGCGGCGGCTGGATATTGGGCCACCTCATCGACGGGACGCAAGCCGAATACGCGCGAATCCCGTTCGCCGACAACAGCCTCTACCCGATTCCTGAGGGATCGGACGAAGACGCGCTCGTAATGCTCTCGGATATCCTTCCCACCGGGTATGAGATCGGAGTGCTGAACGGGCAGGTATCACCGGGCGATGTTGTCGCAATCGTCGGGGCAGGACCTGTTGGGCTTTCGGCGTTGCTGACGGCTCAATTCTACTCGCCTGCCGAGATAATCGTGATCGATGTGGACCGCAACCGTCTCGAGGTGGCAAAGAAGTTCGGCGCCACGAAGACGATCGACAACGCGTCTGGTGACGCAACGGCCCAGGTGATGGCTATCACCGGCGGTAAGGGTGTCGATGTCGCGATTGAGGCCATCGGCATTCCAGCTACCTTCGACATCTGCCAGGACATCGTCAAGGCAGGCGGGAATATCGCCAATATCGGCGTGCACGGCAAGCCGGTCACACTCAAAATCGATGAGCTGTGGATCAAGAACATCACGCTGACTACGGGTTTGGTCAGCACAAATACCACCCCGCAGTTGCTCAAGACGGTGGAATCGGGCAAACTCGAGGCCGGGCAACTCGTGACGCATCACTTCCGGCTCGATGAGATGCTTGAAGCCTACGAGGTTTTCGGTAATGCGGCAAAAGAGAAGGCTCTCAAGGTCATTTTGAGCGCCGAGTGACGCTCGCAAGCACAAGCTAAGGTGGTTCATGAAGAAGTACATCGCCGAGATGATCGGGACCTTCGGCCTTGTTTTCGCAGGAACAGGGGCTATCGTTGTAAACGACGTGAGCGGTGGCGTGGTCTCCCATCTCGGCGTAGCTCTTACCTTCGGGCTTGTGGTCATGGCAATGATTTACACTTTTGGCGAGGTTTCCGGCGCGCATCTCAATCCCGCGGTAACGATCGGTTTTTACCTGGCGCAGCGCCTGCCGTTGCGCGAAGTTTTCCCTTATGTCCTGAGCCAGTGCGCGGGAGGCCTTCTCGCAAGCTTTATGCTACGCCTTCTGTTTGAAGGACACCTTACGCTAGGTGCCACAATTCCGGCGGGATCCGTCGCGCAGTCCTTCGTGCTCGAGATCATCCTCACGTTCTTCCTCATGCTTGTTATCCTCAGCGTTTCTACTGGCGCGAAGGAAAAAGGCGTCATGGCCGGCGCCGCGATCGGAGCCATGGTCTGCCTCGCAGCCCTTTTTGCTGGCCCTGTCAGCGGCGCGTCCATGAATCCCGTTCGGTCGCTCGCGCCGGCGTTGGTAGCGGGGCATACCGAGCATCTTTGGATCTATATATTGGCCCCGATCATCGGAGCAGGTTTGGCGGTTGCGGGCTGTCGCTATTTACAGAGCCCAGGCTGCTGTTCGTCGCGGTAAACCGAAACTGAAACATGCGGTATGCTAGGCTCATGCAGATGCCGAGACAGAGGAGCCCCCAATGCCGCAGTATGGAGTCCTTGTATTCTCACCGGCGCCGGCCGATCCCATGTCGCTTACCCCCGAATACCTGGAGCTGATTGACGGCTATCCAGCTCTAGCCAAAAAGCTTGGCGGCAAGGTTCTTGGGGGCTCCTACTTTTCGGGGGATCGGGGATTTGCATTTGAGCCGAGCACCACAGCAAAAGCGATTCGCGGCGAAGTGGTGAGCGATGGGCCGTACATCGAGTCGGAGCTGGTGGCAGCCGCGTTTTTCGTGCTGTCTGCACCTGACCTGGATACCGCGGTTCGAATCGCCAAGCTACATCCCGCTGCTCGTGATGGGGGTGCCGAGGTGCGGCCGCTCTTTACTTCGCCAACCCCCGAGTCGCCTCGATGAGCACCGCCATCGGCATCCTGAGAAGGTGGCGCATCCGAATTCGACCAAATCCAGCCTCGGCGATCCAGGAACGCATCCGCTCCTCCGGATATACGCCTGTACCGCTCGTGAGGTAGAACATCATCTCGTTGAGGCCCGCGGTAAGCGAGAGGTTGCCCGCGCTCGACTGGTACTCGCTGTCGAGCACGATTACCTTGCCTCCAGGCCGCAGCGCGGCGAACGCCCCGTGAAGGGCGGCGCGCGATTCGCTCTCGGTAAGGTTGTGTAGCAGATTGAAAAGAAGCACGGCATCAAAGCCGGTACCCCAATCACAATCGCGAACGTCTCCCTCGCGAAAATGTACGCGATCGGTCAGTCCCGCGGCCTCGATAATCTGTCTTCCGACCGCGCAAGCCTCGGGTAGATCCAGCACTTCCGCCGATAGGCCGGGGCGTCTTCGCACGAATTCGGCAGCGTAAAGCCCATGCCCTCCGCCAACGTCGAGCACGCGGCGTGCGTTTCTCGGCAGTTTGCTCTTGCTGACGATTTCAGGCGCGACGAGCGGAGCGAACGCCGCCAATGCTCGAAGGTAGCGCTGCCAGAACTCGGCAGGTCGGCCCTCGTAATGGAGATTAGTCACGGCGCCGGATCGAACCATCGAGGTCAGGTCGCTCATTACGTCCCACAGGTCGCCGTAGAACAGAAGGGAGTCCCTTAGATGCACGAGCGCTCCGTCCACAAGCCATCGATGGACGACGCGCCCGTTCGAGTATCGCCCATTCCGGCAGGACAGATAGCGTGCTCCGTTGAGCGCTTTCAGCAGGATCTCGGTACCGTGCCGGTCGGTGCCCAGCCGGTCCGAAAGCTCGGCTGCGCTAAGGGGCCCATCGCCAAGGGCTTCGAATAGCTCGAGCTCAACCGCGGTGATGAGGCTTCGACTGATTGTCATTCCCCAGTAGCCGTCGAGCAGCGGCGTCGGTACCAGGCCGAGGCGCAATAGCAGCCATTCCAGCGGAGTTTCGGCACGTACGACAGGTCGCATTTGGCTCCTTCGGTGTGCAGCGGTGATGACCGTGACGATGGCCTTGGGCGCCGTCGTATAAAGGATACTAGAACGGCGGCATGTTTTTTCCAGGAAACTTTATTTTTTGGTAGCCTGTATGTTTGTTACACTATCCGCTAAATATTTTTAGCGCTTGGGGCTAAGGGAAGCAGAAAAGCGATGAACGACTATTTGCTGTTGCTTTTGGGAGTTTTGTTTGCCGGTATTGGTGGCGAGCTGTTTATTCGCGGCGCTGTTGGCATCGCTGAGTGGGCCAGGGTTTCTCCCGGCATTATAGGGGCCACAGTAGCGGCGTTTGCTACTTCGAGTCCTGAATTTTTCGTCGGAATAACCTCGGCTCGGGCCGAAAAGCCCGAAATTGTGCTCGGGGACGCCCTTGGCAGCAATGTCGTCAATGTCGCTCTCATCCTTGCACTTGCACTTGTGATCTCTGGGATCCAGGCCTCTCGGCAAAGCATCAGGCGGGACTTTACCATGGCACTGCTGGCTCCTGTGGCTACAGGCCTTCTTTTCATCGATGGCGAGTTGTCGAGGATCGACGGCGTGATAATGCTTCTGATCTTTTTTATGTGGCTTTTCAAGGTAATCATAGAGGTCAGGAAGGAACGCAGTGCTGCCGGAGAGGTGCTCGGGGAGCACCGAAGCGGGCTGGCGATCCTATCTGGCATCGTCGGCCTCGGTTTTCTTATCGCTGCTGGGAACTTTATTGTCACAAGTGCGGAAGGTATCGCCACGAACCTGGGAGTAGACAAGTTCATAGTTTCTGCCACTGTTGTGGCCCTTGGCACGGGTACGCCTGAATTGGCGACGGTGATCATATCGAAGCTACGCGGACACGACGAGGTCGGTCTTGGGACCATTCTTGGCAGTAACATATTCAACGGCCTATGGGTCATCGGTATCGCCGCTATAATTTACCCAATAACTATCGGATTCGCCTCGGCGGCGCTGATTCTGGCCTTTGGGTTGGCTGTGGTGGCCCTCAGCTATCCGGGACGCGGCGGTTTCATAGGCCGTGGAAGAGGAGTCTTACTGATGGCCGTGTACATAGCCTATCTGGTCGCCATTATCCAGATAAGCCCGGCCTGATCGGCCTGCATTCTACCCCGGAAGCAGACTTCTCATCTGCTTGTATATGATGGCTGCTGCTCGTTCCGGCATGAGCCGGCAGAGCCAGTCCATCATCTTCGAATCTTGCCCGACCAAGACGCGATAGGCGTCCCGCTCCATCGCGTCGATAATGATCCGGGCCGCCTCTGACGCTTCTGTCGTTTTAATTTTTGGCGCTTTCTGGTTTGAGCCTGCTGATGCTGAAAAGTCGACGCCTGAGTTGCTTGATATGTTAGTTGCGGTCGCTCCGGGAAACGCGATAGTTACCCGCACGCTGGTTTCCCTAAGCTCAGAGTGCAGCCCTTCGGTCAGCAACTTAACGGCCGCTTTCGAGGCACCATACACTGTCTGCCCTGGAACTGGCAGAAACCCGCCCATGCTCGAAATGTTTACTATGTGTGCAGACGGGCGGTCCATCAGGTAGGGCAAGAACGTCTTCGTCATATACAGCAGGCCCCAAAAGTTGACGTTCATGACGCGCTCTATCGCCTCATACTCAAGCTCGTTGAGCTTCACGAAAGGCTGGATGATCCCGGCGCAGTTGATTAGCCCGTCCACTTTGCCGTGAGCCTCAATCACCGCCGAGGGCAGCGATTCGACCGCATCGCGGCTGGTGATATCGATTAGATGGGTCGAGAGTTTATCTTTGCGCTCAGCAGCGAGGCTGGCTGTCTCCTGCAGTCCTGCCTCGCTGATATCGACCGCGGCTACACTTGCTCCACGGCCAAGAAGGTCAAACGCCAACTCGCGACCGATGCCGTTTCCGCCACCGGTCACAACAACTGCTTTACCGGCCACCTTCATGCTTACCCCTCCTAAGCTGAATTCTGGCAGTGTCCTAAAGCTTTTCCACAGTCTCGACTACGATTTCGGGTCCGGCCATCCTGATGGAAACACCCTCGAAGCGCTTACCAATCACGCTGACCCTTTGTCCTTCGAGCTGGCTGAGCTCAGAGTCAAGTTCGTCGCCGTTTGCGATGACTGCGATGGTCGATCCGCTCTCGCCACCTGCGGCCGAATTATCGACCAGTGCCCAAAAACCGCCTTCCAGGTCGACCCATTCGAGCGTCCCGATCGCTTTTACTGTTCCGCCTTCCATTTCAAAGAGACCCGGAGCAAGTTCGCTGCCGGCGTTGATCGAGCCCCCGTCGGGTTGCGGTGGGGTGGTCGGGGTGGATGTCCCGGCTGCGGAACAAGCCACCAGTATCAAAGCGAACATGAGTGCGAAAGCGAGTGCCATGATCTGTGCGGGCATTTAAGCCCTCCCTTCGTTTCAGTGCGTCCATATATTGGACGCCTCAGAAGCAGCTAGAGTTTTCCTCAAAAGCTGCTTCGGTATCAGCGGGCAGTATTATAACGGAAGAAGGAAAGTCCGATAGCCTCACTGCTCTGCCTCCAGCTGCCTTTTCAGTCGCAAAAGACTTTGGCGAGCATGTTCTTCGACTTTCTCTAGGATACGGCCCTCGCCTAGCTCCGCTATACCGTCAAGCTCAACGGCGGCTGTTACGCTCAGGCGGGTGCCCCCCGCATCCGGTCTCAGAGAGAAGCTGCCTTTGCCGCGGTGGGGGTCGCGCGCGCGAAGCGCCACTCGTTCGGGAGCGGTCATTTCGGTGATCTCGAGCTCAATTTCGAATTCTCGGCCATACAGCGACACACGCTGGAATATGGTTGATCCGGGCTGCAAAGCTCCTGGCGAGGTCTTTGTGAAAAGGACTTCCGGCCGCCATGAGTTATGAGAGGCGAAATCGGCCACTCTGGCAAACACACTCGCGGGATCGCGCTTTATATGAATCGATACTCTGGCTCGCACTTTCTTCATCCAAAAGTTGGGGCAGATTCCGACAACAGCACGCGTAAGACTCGGGCAAGTTTTTGTTACAGAGCGCAGGGTGATTCCGTCTCAGCAAGGACTCTACTCCATGCGCGGGGAGTGGGCAACCAGCTTCGAACACCGTGTTTGTGGGCCCCAGGCACTCAATTTTGGGGTTTTGAAAATTCTTTTGCTGCAAACTTGCTAATATAATAATATTTGCATATAGTTATTGCCGATGACTGAAGTTTCACTTCACGACTCCGATGGAGGAAACGTGGACAGAGAGTTTTTTCTTTTGCACTCCGAGCTGTGTAAGACGCTTGCCAACGCAAAGCGCCAGATGATCATGGGTGTTTTGCGCGATGGCGAGGCCTCGGTCACCGAAATAGCCAAGCGCACCGGTATTTCTCAAACAAATCTTTCTCAGCATCTTGCGCGTATGCGCGCACACGGAGTCGTGAAGTTTCGCGGCGAGGGGACCAAAATGCTCTATTCGCTTTCGAATCCAAAGTTGATCCAGGCGTTCGATTTGATCACGGAGGTTTTGAGCGAGTCGATGAACGATCGCAAGCAAAGTGTTGACTACCCAGGAGAGGAAGGCAGATGAACAAAGAGATCGACACCGCTCTCGAGCAAGTCAGTGCGCTTGCCGAAAAGGAGCCGGACAAGCCGAAAAAAATCACACTGGTGGTGATGAGTGGCGACATGGACAGAGTGTTCGGTGCATTCATCATCGCGAACGGTGCGGCGGCGATGGGTTACAACGTCGTCATGTTTTTTACTTTTTGGGGATTGCGCGCAATCAAGCGCGCTGAGGCGAAGCATGGCAAGACGCTTTTTGGCAAGATGCTCGGCTTGATGTATGGCGGCGGCGTTGAAAAAGCTAACCCTTCCAAGTTCAGTTTCGGTGGACTTGGGCGCTGGATGTTCGGGAAGATGATGGGAGCGCATAACGTCGCAACCCTTCCTGAGCTGCGCGATCTGGCGGTACAGCTCGGCGTACGAATGTATGGCTGCCAGATGTCCATGGATGTTATGGAGATTCCCCGGGATACCTTCATTGAAGGCGTCCAGGAGCCGGTCGGCGTGGGCTTCATGCTAGCGGAGGCGGGAGAGTCTCAGATTCAGTTCTTCATTTAGTAACCGAGGATCCGCGACACCAATCAAGAGCGGATCTCATCCGAAAGGAGCAATAAATGAGCGACATTACCCCTGGTATTGATCTTGACCTTCGAGGACTGCTTTGCCCTATGCCTATGGTTAAAGTCTCACAGCAGATCGGATCGGTCCCGGTAGGCGGCGTCTTGAAGGCGACGGCCACGGATGCCGGATCGATTCCGGACATCACGGCTTGGGCTAAATCAACGGGACACGAAGTCTTGCAAGCCGAAAAAATCGGCAGCGAATACGTGTTCCTTGTCAGGCGCACTAAGTAGGACCGAGATGGACATCACCTCTTTTATCATCTCCGGCCTGATGGTTTACGTCGGTATCGCTGTCTTTGTCATCGGCATGGCTTGGCGAGTCTGGCAGTGGAGTCGTACCCCAGCTTCTCCTGTGCGGCTGGGGATGTTTCCCAAGCCGGCTACACGGGGCGGACGCTTTTTCAAGCTGCTGAAGGACACTTTCGCGGCCCCGCAGAGCTTCGAGATCGAGCCGAGGCTTATGTTCGTGGCGATGGCGTTTCATGTCGCGGCACTCGCGGGATTTTTTGGGCATCTGCGCCTTGTACACGAGTTCACCCCCCTTGTCGCATTGATCGGTGACGAGGGCATGGCCGTATTTGCGGCGTGGGCTGGAAGTATCGCGGGCGGCATCATGATGATCGCGGTTCTCTACTGGATCGCGCGGCGAACCTTCGGACCGTATCGTATGCTTTCAACTCCGGAGGACTATCTGTTGCTGGCCCTGCTCCTGGGCATCATCATCATGGGCAACCATATGCGTTTTCTCGGCGATGTGCCGTCTTCGGTGTATATGGAGTGGTTCCAGTCGGTCCTGCGCTTTCAGCCGACATTTCCGCCTGAGCTGGCCAACTCCGATGAAAAGTGGTCGCTAAACGGGCACATGTTCTTCGTTTCACTCTTCCTGATGTACTTCCCGTTTAGTAAGTTGACTCATGCCATCGGGGCATTTGCCACTAACCTCGTGCGGAGCTCTGAGTAATCTATGGACAAACAGCAGATATCAACGATCATCGGCGTGCTTGACAAAAGGATGAATCGGCAGCTCAAGCAGTATTTGGATATTTGTGTGCGATGCGCGGTTTGCAAAGATGCGTGCCATCAGTACTCCGCCACCGGCGATTTGAAGTACCTGCCGGCGCGGCGCGCGGAGCTGGTCCGCGAGATATACCGCAAGTACTTCACCAAATCCGGAGAGTTCATGCCTTCGCTTTACGAAGCGCGCGATCCGAGTGAATCACTCCTTGACGAGCTTTACGAGGCAACTTACACATGCACCGGATGCCGGCGCTGTATGTACTATTGCCCGTTCTCGATAGACACCCAGTGGGTGATCTCGGCCGCAAAGGCGATATTGATCGCCGCGGGCCGCGGTCATGAGATGCTCGGGCAACTCGCCGATGCCGCGCTTTTCAAGGGCGACAATGCCGAGATGTTTAGAGATGGAATCATCGAGGGTTTCAAGGACATCGAGGCGGAGGTTCGCCGATTGACCGGAAACCCTGAGGCGGAGATTCCGGTGGATCGCGAAGGTGCCGACATGCTCTACGTCGCCTTGGCTGGCACGCACTCGATTCTGCCCGCCGCGGTCATTTTCAATGAGGCGAAAGCAAGCTGGACGCTGTCGTTCTTTGAATCGGCGAACTATGGCTACTTCTTCGGCGATCCGGAAAAGGCGCGCCTTATCGCCAAGCGCTTTATGGACGAGGCCTTGCGTCTAGGCGTCAAGGAAGTGGTTATCACCGAGTGCGGACACGCTTACCGCGTAGCCGAAATGTTTTACGAGGCATGGTCTAGGCAGAAGATGCCATTCAAGATCACGCACATTCTTGAGGTCATCGATCGTTACATAAAGGAAGGGCTTATCACTGTTGATAGGGACGAGATCACAGAGCGGGTCACATATCACGACCCTTGTCAGATAGGTCGCAACGGAGGCATTTTCGAACAGCCGCGCGATATAGTTTCCGCTATCGCGAAGGATTTCGTCGACATGACCCCAAACCGCGAAAAGCAGTGGTGTTGCGGCGGCGGCGGCGGGATTGCGGCCATGGAGGAGTTCAAAAACATGCGCCTTAAAAGCGGGGCCGAGAAAATCGCCCAGATCCGAGCGACAAAAGCATCGATTTTGGCATGCCCATGCGAGAACTGCCGGTTGCAGATCACAGAGCTAAACGATCTCCACGATCTAGGAGTGCGGGTTGTTCCGGTGATGGATCTAGTCGTTGAAGCAATGCCGCTGAAGGGGCGTGGCTAAATCAGTGGACGGCGCAAGACATGCATGGGTCATATGCCCGGACGAGCTGCTCAATCCTTAGAAGGAACTCAGGTTCGGGCATGTGAGCTATCGTGGGAGCGAAAGCTCTCATGTCCGCCTCCAGATTCGCCAGGTTTTGAGCGGTAGGAGTGATGACGTTTCCTGATTCGGCAAGGCCGTTTTTGTCGATGGCGATGGTGTGGTAGAGCGTGCCTCGAGGCGCTTCGGTGGCGGCATGCCCACAGCCTGCGCGAACATCAAAAGCCATCGGCAGGCTCGAGCCGGTGTCCTCGATGAGCGCTTCGCAAAGGTGGGCGCAGCGCTGAGCCGCGTCGAGCAGCTCGATGGCTTGGCACAAGTTGTTATGGAAGGTGTTCCTCGACATATGCTTGAAGCCTGATTTCACGGCTACGGTCTGAGCGGCCGAGGTAAGGTGGCGCCATGAAAGATTCACTCTCGCGAGCGCTCCGACCATGAACGGGCGCCCATCGACGGTCGCGTGCTTCGCGTTGCTGTGAGGGTGCGTCGCCTCGTCGATGAACTCGCGATAGCTGGAGATAGGCTTGCGCCAGCCGGCGTCAAGTGCGCCGACTTCTCCATCGTATATCGCGTAAGTGTCATCGGCCACAAGAGCCAGCATCTCGCCCGAACTTGCGAATGCGGGCACGTCGAAGCTTGCCACCAGCTCAATCGTGTCCGCCGCGTCGCGGCCTGCTTCACGCAGACGCTCGGCGATTGCCTCCAGGTCGTGCTTGGAGGGCTCGGCAGTGAATCCGCCGAGCGTGGCGGTAATCGGATGCACCTGCCTGCCGCCAATGAGCGTGGTGAGGTCGTTGCCGAGTTTTTTGAGGCGAAGCGCACGCTGCACAACGTCTGGCTGTGTGGCCGCGAGTGGGAAAATGCTTGGCAGCCCGACGTAGTCGGGTGCCGCGAGCAGGTATAAGTGAGTCGCGTGGTTTTGCAGGAATGAGCCGTACACGAGCAGTTGGCGCAGCAAACGCGTACGCTCGCTAACTTCGATACCCAGCGCCGCCTCGATCGATTTGATGCTTGTTATGGCGTGGTTGGGGGAGCAGATGCCGCAGATTCGGCTGGTGATCAACGGCACCTCATCGTAGCGTCGCCCGACGATCATCGACTCGAAAAACCTGGCCGGCTCGATGACATCCATCCGAAGTTCACGCACTTCGCCATTTTCGACATCGAGGGAGATGGTTCCATGGCCCTCGATGCGCGCTACGTGTTCGACGCGAACTGTGCTCATCTGCTCTCCGAAGCCGAGTTGTACAGGGCAAGCATGCTATCGAGCGTGTTGGAGTTGATTCCGTTTGCCGAGAAAACTTCACGGGCAGCCGCAAGGTTGGCGTCATCGGCTATTCCTCGGCAGCCGGCGCATGGTTTACCCAGTGACACACAAAGAGCCCCACACCCTGTCCGCGTGACCAGGCCGAGACAAGCGGACCCGTTCTCAAAGAAGCATGCGTTCTCGGAGATCTTACATTGAGCGCATAGCGGCTCGCGCGGGGGACGATTGGCCAGACCCATCATGGCGCGCTGCAAAACGGCGATGAACTCGTCTGGCTGAATGGGGCAGCCGGGAACCTGGTAGTCGATATTTATCACGGAGCTGACCGGCGCCGGAAAGAGGCCCCCGGACCCGGCGGGCACTTTCGCGCCGTCATAAACGCGGGCAAGGTGATCCTCGTGAACGCCTTGGCAGGCGATTCCGGGAATCCCTCCGCTAACGGCGCATGCGCCGATCGCGATTACTGTTGGTGCCGTTGTCCGGATACTTTTGAGCAGCTCCGCATGGTCGCCTGTTGTAACCGAGCCTTCGATTATTGCGATGTCATACTCTTTCGGGAGGTGTCCGGAGAGCGCAAGCTGCCAGTATGAGAGATCTATCGTGCCTAGCACGTCGAGCAGGTGGTCTTCCGTATTCGTTATCTGCACCTGACAGCCATAGTCGCTGGCCAGCCCAATTACCACTACCCGGGGAGGCATCTATATCGCCTCCTGGAGGTTCATGGCTTCCCAGTAGTTGAACACCGGGCCGTCGATGCAGGCGTACTGATGGCCGACTCCACAGTGCCCGCACTTACCGATGCCACACTTCATTCTTCGCTCAAAGCTCACGTAGATGCGATCGACGTCCATGGCTTTTTGGCGCATCTTCTCAATCACGTACTTATACATGACCGGGGGACCGCAGATTGCCGCATATGTGAGCGATGGGTTTATCTCGATCTGGTCGAACAGCTTGGTTACAAGACCGACTTCGCCGTCCCAGGTTTCGTCCGGCTGGTCCACGGTCATGATGAGCTCGAAATCATTGCGATGCTTCCACATGTCGAACTGTGTGCGAAACAGCACCTCATCGGGGTTGCGCGATCCATACAGGATGATAACCTTGCCAAAATCATGGCGCTCGTCATGTATATGATTGATCAGTGACTTCAGCGGCGCGATCCCAAGGCCGCCCGCCACGAGCAGGATGTCATGCCCCTTCATCTCACTGAACGGGAATCCTCTGCCGAAAGGACCTCGCAGTCCAACGACGTCTCCGCATCGCATTTTGTGCAGCGCTCCGGTAACGTCACCGGACTCACGCACGCAAAGTTCAATAAACCCTTGTTTTGACGGTGCCGAGGATATGGAGATCGGAGCCTCGCCAACCCCAAAGATCGAAAGTTCCACGAACTGCCCGGCGTCGAAATCAAACGCGTTGCGAACCTCATCATCTATGAGCCGGAACTCGAACAGCTTTTCTTTTTCGGTAATCTCGGCTATCGAAGTGATCCGAGCGGACCAGGGAAGATACGGGTTTGCCTTTAGCTTTCGGTAGGCCTTTGCGGAATCCCTCATTCAGGTCCTTTCGATTGCAGGGCCTCGATTACGACGCGTGGGCTGATATTAACTTTGCATGCGCGTTCGCATCGAGCGCATCCCACGCATAGCACGCGCTCAAACTTGGAGAGATAGCCCCAATGCTTATGGTAATAGCGATATTTAACGCGGCTTGCTCGGTCACCTCGAAAATTATGTCGCTGAGCAACCTCCGCGAACTCCGAGAACATACAGCTGTCCCAGTTGCGCAGGCGGGAGCCGTCGGCCCCGTCTGGGGTGAGGCGGTCTTTTACATCGAAGCAGTAACAGGTCGGACAAACCATGGAACACGCTCCACAGCTAAGACACTTCTCGCCGAGAGCATCCCACAGCGGGTCGTCAAACTTTGCGTCAAGAAGCAAAGGCAGCTGGGCGGTATCGAGTGGCTCGGCGAAAGACTCTTTGAACGCTTTGGTCACATCTTGAAAGCGAGCAGTATCTTCTGGGGTGATCTCGCGAGCCTGTACACGGTGGTCGATCAGGTCAGCGCCGAGAATCGAACGAATCGATACAAAATAACGATCGCCTAAATCTGTGAGGAAGATATCGAACCCCTTGTGAACCTCATCGGTACCCCAGGCGTTGCAAAAGCAACTCTCTTTCGGCACGCACCCTACACCGACGAGTAATGTATTCTCTCGGCGCGACTTGTAATAAGGGTCTTCGTAGCCGGACAAGAAGATGTTATCCATCAGCATCAGCGCGTTGAGATCACACGCGTGCAGCCCAAAGAGGATTCGAGGCTTTGCCGGTTCCAGAGATGAGACCGCTTCGCCGCTGGCGAGCGAAAACTCCATCAGCTTTTCGACTGGCGGAACGAAGTACTTCTTTGGCGGCAGTAGCGTCGTGTCGTAATCCAGGCGCAGAAGGGAAGCGTCTTCGATGGGTGCGAAAATGAAGTCATCGCCCTTGGCGACTGGGCCTATCACCTCGTAGTCTGCCATGAGGCCGTGCAGTAAATCGGCGAGACGCTGTTTTTCTATGATGCGAAAGAACATGAAATACCCCTACCCTGAAGCGACAAAACACTGACGCCGAAAGGTCAAGACTCGTCCTGAGCGATTCTAGACGCGCCCCACCTTTTCGGCAATACCGGCAAAACAGTGGTTTGCAGCAAGTATCCCACAGTGGTGTTCGCCATTCCGGGGCAAAACCCTTCCAGTTAGTGACTTGAGCAACTAATAGTTGACATGGCCTTGAGGGCAGCGTAGACTACCGCTAGAACTTAGTCGATACTAAGAACAACAAGTAGCTTTACATACGAAAGGAGCACAAGGATATGATATCGACCGTTAGAAGGGGTGCTGCGATTACTCTCGCAGCCCTGATGGTAGCCGGTTCGCTGGCTGTGGGCGGGTGCGCGCCTCGGGCAGCGCAGGAACCGGCCGCCCCGGAAGAGGAGGCGGCTGCTCCCGGGTACGTAAACGTCTACACCTCTCGGCATTATGGAGTCGAGCCGGTGTTTGACAAATTCACCGAGGAAACAGGTATCGAAGTCAGATTCACGACCGGAGCCGACGCGCTACTCAGGGAGCGCTTGAAGGCAGAGGGCGCGAACACTCCAGCCGATGTATTCATGGCTGTTGACGCAGGCAACCTTTGGCTGGCCGCCGAGGACGGGCTGCTTGCCGAGCTCGATTCCCAGGCGTTGAGAGACAACATACCTGAGAACTTGCGTGATCCGGAAAACCGCTGGTTCGGCCTGACCCAGAGAGTGCGCACGATTCTCTATCACCCCGACCGGGTTACTCCCGAGCAGCTTTCGACTTATGAGGCACTTGCGGATCCGGCATGGCGCGGCAGACTTATCATGAGGCCGTCTACCCACGCGTACACACAGTCGCTGGTTTCCAGCCTTATCGCCGCGCATGGTCCAGCCAGAGCCGAGGAGATCGTTCGTGGCTGGGTAGCCAATGAGCCGATCTATATTGACAGCGACACTCAGATACTGGAGGCTTTGGCTGCCGGCCAAGGTGACGTGGCGATTACAAACCACTATTATCTGGGCAGGTTACTGGAGGGAGACTCCAACTTCCCCATCCGGGTATTTTGGGCCAACCAGGAAGACCGCGGAGCGCATGTTAATATCAGTGGCGCCGGAGTGACTGCAAATGCGCCCAACAAGGAGAACGCTATTGCCCTGCTTGAGTGGCTGAGCGGTCCCGGCCAGGAGATGTTTGCCAGCACGAACCACGAGTTTCCGGCTAATCCCGAGGTTGCCGCGCATCCAATAATCGTGGAGTTCGGAGAGTACAAGGCCGATCCCCTCTCCAAGGATGAGCTGGGACGTCTACAGGTTCAGGCCATCGAGCTAATGAACAGAGTTGACTATCAATAGGAAGAAACTATCGGCAGGATAGAAGGTTAGGTGTCCACAGTAAGGTTGATTGAACGGCGAGAAAAGGTCGCAAACGGTACCGGGTTGTTGCAGGCTATCCCGTTGGTGATAGCAGGACTCACTTTGATGCCCGTGGTCGTTGTGGCCTTTTCTCTCCTTACTCCTTCTGTGGATATTTGGCGTCACCTTTGGGAAACGATCTTGCCCGGCATGGTGCGAAACACCTTGATGCTACTGCTCGGTGTAGGCGTCGGCACTGCGGTACTGGGCACCGGGCTTGCCTGGCTGATCACCGCTTATGACTTTCCAGGAAGAAAGATCTTCAAGTGGCTGCTGGTTTTGCCCATGGCCGTTCCCGCTTACATCATGGGCTTTATCTATATCGCCATTTTCGACTTTGCGGGTCCTGTGCAAACGTTGGTCCGCGACGCCGGATGGCAGATCGCGTTTCCAGAGATAAGGTCAGGAGCAGGCGTCATCATCGTGATGACGCTTGTTCTCTATCCTTACGTCTACCTGCTCGCCAAGGCCGGTTTTGAGGAGCAATCCAGGTCCGCACACGAAGCCGCAAAGATGTTGGGGGCTGGCGATTGGCGCCTGTTCTTCCGGATTGCAGGCCCGCTAGCTCGGCCTTCGATCGCGGCCGGAGTCTCGCTTGCGCTGATGGAAGCTCTCGCCGATTTTGCCACGGTGAGATACTTCAACTTCCCGACCGTGTCCGATGGCATCCTGCGAGTATGGCACGGGATGATGGATTTGCAGGCGGCCTCCGAGATCGCGGGTTTGCTGGCGATACTCACTTTGGCGGTATTGTTGGTCGAGCGTCGCATGAGGAGCAGACGCGCGTATCATCAGTCAAAAGGCAAGGTGCCAGGGGTGTTCCTGTCGAGGCTCTCTGGCTGGCGAGGCGTGCTGGCCGTCGGAATGTGTCTGGGAGTGGTGATGGCTGCATTCGGCATTCCCGCCATCCAGCTCTTGGTATGGGCGGCGAAGGAGCTTTCGATACTTACTCCCGGCTCACTTGAGGTGTACGTCCAATTAGGATTGAACAGCCTTATTCTTGCGAGCCTTGCGGCACTCGTTGCGGTGTTGCTCGCCCTGGTGATGGCGGGCCTGGCCCGGCTTGGAGGCGGTAGGCTGCTGCGCTACGCGACGCGCACGGCAAACATGGGCTACTCGGTTCCGGGTGCTGTCATCGCCGTTGGTGTGTTGATTCCTCTGGCCGCGTTTGACAGACTGGCGAACCAGATGGCCCAGGAGTGGTTTGGTATCACCTTGGGGCTGATTTTGACCGGTTCATTGGTGGGGCTGATATACGCGTATTCCGTTCGTTTTATGGCGGTGGCGTATAGCAGCGTGGATGCCAGCATGGACAAGATATCGCCCAATACGGTGCTGGCGGCCAGATCATTGGGCGCAAGCCCGTACAGAATTCTGCATAAGATCAAGCTTCCGCTTGTCATGCCGGGGATCATGGCGGGAGCGATCCTGGTGTTTGTGGATGTGATGAAAGAACTGCCCATCACTGTTATGCTGCGCCCATTTGGATATGACACTTTAGCGATATGGGTATGGCAGATGGCAGCGGAATCGCTATGGACAAGTACGGCCTTACCCGCGATCGCGATAGTGCTTGTCGGGTTGCTGCCGGTGAAACTGCTACTAAGGCTCGGCGAAGGCGACAAGCGAGAGGCGCACTAAATGATGACCGCATTGACTACCGATAAAGCCAGCCCCGCCGAGACGCATTCAGCGGCCGAGCCCTTTGTCGAGCTAAAGGCGTTGCGGAAGGAGTTTTCCGGCAATGTTGCCGTCGATGACGTTACGCTTTCCATCTTCAAGGGAGAGTTCTTTTCGCTGCTTGGGCCATCAGGATGCGGGAAGACCACCACTCTGCGCATGATCGCAGGACTCGAGACGCTTTCCGGAGGCGCCATATCAATCGCCGGCAACGTTGTGTCTACTGTCGGCAAAACGATGCCCGCCGAGGCCAGGGGCGTCGGAATAGTATTTCAGGACTACGCGCTTTTCCCTCACATGACCGTGTTCGAGAACGTCGCGTTTGGGTTGCATCGTCAGAACAAAACGTTCATTGCCGACAGGGTCAAAGAGCTTCTCGGCGTGGTTGGACTTGAGGGCGCGGACAAGAAATATCCGCACGAGCTTTCCGGAGGTCAGCGGCAGCGAGTAGCCCTGGCCAGGTCGTTAGCCCCGTGTCCGAGCGTGATTCTGCTCGATGAGCCATTCTCGAATCTGGATGCCGAGCTAAGAGTTTCCCTGCGCAACGAGACCAAGGAGATTTTGAAAGCCAATGGGGCTACTGTGGTGCTCGTCACCCATGATCAAGAAGAGGCGTTCTCGCTGTCGGATCGCGTGGGACTGCTGAATGCGGGCAAGCTGGAACAGCTGGACGTTCCGTACAAGATTTATCATAACCCGGTCAGTCGTTTCGTCGCCGAGTTCACCGGTATCGCAGATTTTGTCCCGGCCAAAGTTCAGGCAGGGGAGGTAGTTTCAGCGCTGGGCCGGTTTCTCAAGAATGGGTTCAAGTACCCAGATTCCACACAGGGTCACCTCATGATAAGGCCCGATGACGTGAAGGTCGTACCCGACCCTCATGGAGGAGCGGTGGTAACTGGCGTGCGATTTTTGGGCGCGGACGCACTATATACCTTGGGGTTGCCGGAAGGCATCCTTCTTCATTCGCTGATGTCATCAACTTCGTTGATTCCCGAGGGATCGAGGGTGAAAGTCACTTTCGACCCAGAGCACACCGTCTTTTTTCCTGGGTAAAGACATCCGCGTTTCCTCGGCGCTAACTTTACCCCGGAGTCCCGACTGGGATGATGTAAAGAGCGCTTTCCTCGGCAGGCGCACCGATGGTGTGGCGCACGTCTTCGTCGATGAATGCGCCGACCATTACGCTTCCCAGCCCAAGGTGTACCGCCATTAGCGAGATGTTCTGCCCCACATGGCCGACCTCCATGTGTACGTAGCGTGCCGCACGGTCGCCGTATCTGACCTCGGAGCGCGCGTATACGGCGGTGATCACGAAGACAGCTGGCGCTTCCGCCACAAAGCGCTGCCCTAGCGCGGCGACGGCCAAACGGCCCCGCACATCGGAGTCGACTACACTTTCCAGCGTGTGCGTTCTGGGAACATAGCGGCGAACTCCTTGCGCGGTCGCCACGTACGTTTCGAGCGGATAGAGCGCGCCGGCCGAGGGGGAGGCGCGAAATCCGCGTTCGGGAGCGGTGATTCCTTGCGCCGCCCAAAGCATCCGCATGATGTCCTCGTCCGAGACGGCCTCTCCGGTAAACGAGCGAATCGAGCGTCTTAGCTCGATCGCCGAGAACAGGGCGTCGGCTTCGGGCGCTTGCAGGTCATCTGTGGCCGCGGGCGCGGTTGGGGTGGGCGGCTGTACGGGCGCAGTGGCGCCTTCTCCTGGCGTCCTCGGCGCGCATCCGGTGGCTCCAAGCGCAAGGACCCCGAGTGCTAGGAGGAATGTTCGCCGGTCGTGGATGCCCTTGTCATCCGGGAACGGAGCGTCACGGTTGCTACTGCTGGTCATCGTTGACCCCTCCATCGCATACCAAATATCAGGAGCTTACTAGTTGATATATCCCCTTTTTGCGCCACATATCAGCATAAGGTATCATAGGAAAACTTACCTTGTTGCCGATCAAAAGGAAGCAAAGACATGTCTGTAAAGCGAAACTCTGGTTCCGTTGGCACCTCCAGCGCTTCAGGAGAAGTGGCAGGCAAACGGCTGTGGCATGCGATTCCCGCTGATGAAGTGCTCGAGCTCGTAAAGGCTAATCCGGAAGGGCTTTCTGATGCCGAGGCAGCGGAAAGGCTCGCGAAACACGGGCCGAACATCATTTCGCGCGGCAAGGGCGATACGGCCCTGGATCTCATCTGGCGGCAGATCAACAATCCGCTGATATGGGTGCTTATCGTTGCCGCCGCGGTAGCCATGATTGCTGATCCGCAGGATGGCATGAAAAACGGTCTCGTAATTCTGGCGGTCGTCATTATCAACACATTCATCGGCTTTGTTCAGGAGTATAAGGCAAGCAAGGCGATTGAGGCTCTCAGCCGTATGGTTCCCGAGAATGTCTCGGTTATGCGCGAGGGAAGAAAGATTACCCTTCCCGCGATCGACCTCGTTCCGGGAGATATGGTCTTTTTGGCGAGTGGCGACAGGGTTCCGGCTGACATGCGGCTGGTTCAGCTGAAAAACCTCCAGATTGAGGAGGCCGCGCTCACCGGTGAGTCCGTTCCAAGCAGCAAGGAAGTCGCGCCTGTTTCCGAGGAGTCCGGAATCGGGGATCGCGCCTGTATGGCGTTCGCCGGAACGCTGGTTACATACGGCACCGGGACAGCTGTAGTGGTCGAGACCGCTGACGACACCGAGCTTGGCCGCATTTCGATGATGCTCAAGGAAACCACGAATCTCGATACTCCTTTGACCAAGGATCTCGGAAAGATTGGTCATATCATCACCGTTGCTATCGTAAGTATTTCAGTGGTTATGCTTGCGGTGGGCACGTGGCGAACTGTGATGGAAACAGGCGCCGATTGGTTCTCGGCTTTCCGTGAGACGGTTATTTTCGCGATCGCGTTGGCCGTAGGAGCGATTCCAGAGGGACTTCCCGCGATCGTCACGATCGCGCTCGCAATCGGCGTGCAGCGCATGGCCGCCCGACATGCGGTGGTTCGTAAGCTGCCTGCCGTGGAGACTCTTGGTTCGACAACCGTGATCTGCAGCGACAAGACGGGAACACTGACTCGAAACGAGATGACGGTGCAGGAGCTATGGACTCCCGCTACCGGCGCACTTGCTGTTTCCGGTGTTGGATATGAGCCTGCCGGAGCCATACAGCGTTCCGGAACCGAAGTGACGCAACTTCCCCAGGATGTCTCCGACCTGCTTTTGGCCGGCGCGCTGTGCAACGACGCTTCACTCGAAAACGACGAAGGCGTCTGGAAGATACATGGTGATCCCACCGAGGGCGCGATGGTCGTCGCCGCCGAGAAAGCTGGCGTGGCGGTAGAGGAGGTCCGGCGTACCTTTGAGCGCCTGGACTCCATCCCATTCGAGTCCGAGAACCAGTTTATGGCCACGTTACACTCACAGGATGGTGGCCGCCTGTATCTGAAGGGGGCGCCGGAAGTGGTGCTCCAGCGCTGTAGCGTCGCCGAAGGCGTAGAGCTCGATCCCTCGGCGGTTTTGCACGAGGTCGAGGCACTTGCCGCAAAGGGCATGCGAGTGCTCGCCGTCGCGGTAAAGGCGGTGCCTGGCAGCTCTTCAGTCGAGATGAGTGATACGGAGGAGGGCTTCACCTTCCTCGGCCTCCAAGGCATGATCGATCCGCCCAGGCCCGAAGCGATAGCTGCTATCGCGCTTTGTCATCAGGCCGGCATCGATGTCAAGATGATCACCGGTGATCACAAGGGTACCGCCCAGGCGATCGCTGCCGAGATCAACATTCTTCCGAAAGACCCGAACGCTCCCAGAGTCATCACTGGCCTGCAGCTCGCGGAGATGTCCGAGGCGGAGTTGGTGGTCGCCGCAAGCGAGTGCAATGTTTTCGCTCGCGTCGCGCCGGAGCACAAGCTCAATCTCGTCAATGCGCTACAGAGTCGCGGTCATGTCGTCGCCATGACCGGCGATGGCGTCAATGACGCGCCCGCCCTCAAGCAGGCGAACATCGGAGTGGCCATGGGCATCACCGGAACCGCGGTCTCCAAGGAGGCCTCGGAGATCGTGCTTGCAGATGACAACTTCGCTTCCATCGCGGCGGCTGTAGAGGAAGGCCGAAGGGTCTATGACAACCTGATCAAGTCGCTCGCCTTCGTGCTGCCTACCAACCTGGGGCTTGCGCTCATACTCATCTGGGCTGTCATCTTCTTCCCCTTCGTTGAGGTGACAAAGGTAGTGGACGGTGTTGCAACGACCGTGCGCGAGCTTCTGCTTCCGATGGCGCCCACCCAGCTACTTTGGATCAATCTCGTGGCAGCCGTTGCCCTTGCCTTGCCCCTGGCGTTCGAGGCGAAGGAGCCGGGCATCATGAGCCGTCGACCGAGAGATCCAGAGGCACCCGTGCTCAGTGGCTTCGTCATCATGCGGCTTGTTATGGTCGCTGTGCTTATGGCCGCTGGTGCTGTCTCGCTCTTCAGCTATGTGCTCGCTAACGCCTCCGGAAGCGAGGCGCTCGCCACTGCCCAGACAGTTGCGGTCACTACGGTAATCATGTTCCAGATCTTCTATTTGCTGAACTGCCGCTCTTTGATGGGTTCGATTCGCGAGATCGGAGTTTTCAGCAACAAGACGATATTTATAGGCATAGGTTCGATACTGCTGCTGCAGGCGCTCTTCATCTACGCGCCGTTTATGAACGCGATCTTCGGCTCAGCGCCGTTGGCTTTAAGCGACATTCTGCTTAGCGCGGCGGTCGGAGCTATAATCTTGCCAGTCATCAGTATTGAAAAGCTGATCAGGAGACGCCTCGGGGCCTAACCTTATGCTTGGAAAAGCGCTGGCACTCTGTATGTGCGCCACCCTGTTGGTGTTGACAGGGTGCCAGCAGATTGCTGCCCATCTGCCGTTTTCGGAGGGCGTTATCTACCCGAGCATCACCCCCAAGGCCGAAAGCCCTCCGATGCCCCCTGTGGCGATCGAGTGGCGCTTTGAGGGTGCCAAGCACAGGATCGAGATCCCCGTTGACTCAGCGGTGTACCATGGCGCGAGAGAAGCGCAAAAGTCCGCGATTTTTGTGGATCGCGACAAACAGCAGAGCGATTGGGCCTCTGGGTACTTCAGGGCGTTTATCGACGATCCGCAGCAGGATCCGCTCTACGATGGCCTCCTGTCGCGCCTGCGCGCCTTGCGCGAGTCGCTCGGGCTCGATGACGATCGATATGCGGAGCTCATCATCTCTTTTGCCCAGGCGCTGGAGTACAGGACGGATCCTGTAAACCTCGAGCCGAAGTTCCCGATAGAAACTGTCGTCGACATGGCCGGAGATTGCGATGACAAGTCCCTGCTGGCCGCGGCGCTTCTTGCGCGTGAAGGCTACGACGTCGCACTCTTGCTCTTCACGCCGGAACGACACGTAGCTCTCGGCATCAGGGGCGATGGCGAGAGCTACAAAAGCAGTGGCTACATGTATGTCGAAATGACCGCGCCCTCGCTCATCGGCTTCGTACCCGAGGAGCTGGTCGGTGGGCAACAATTGACTTCCGAGCCGGACGTGATCAGGATAGGCGAGGGAACGCGCGCGTATGGCTCCGGGCGCGAGGTAGACGCCATCCGCAAGACTTTTGAGGTGTCTTTGGCGCAAGCCGCGACATTGAGCGAGCAAGCGCAATCCTCGGAGATGGCTCTAAAGGACAGGGAGCGCGAAGTCGCCGACCTGAGGCGTCGGATGGAGGAGTTCTCCGCCGAGGGGAGCGTAGCGGGATTCAACGAGCTGGTGCCACGACACAATCGTCTTGTTGAGGAGCATAACGCCGCGGTACACGTTCATAATGAGCTTCTGGACCGACAGCGAAGCTACGTCGAGACAGTCAAGCGCATCAGGGAGAGGCAGACCGATCGCTATGGCCTGTCTCGTGGCTTAGCAAATGACGTTTAGGCAGGTGGAATATGGTGAGAATACCTAGATGTATGAGCACTCAGCATCCGGACAACGCGGCGGTCCCGTTCTTTGCGTCCTCATCGGTGCTGGCGGGGGAGGATGAAATCCGAGAGGCCTTTTACGCCTACTCACACCTTGGCTGCGACGAGCAGATGTGGGATGCCGAGGGCAAGGAGATCGACACCTATGTCGTCAAAAAGCTGCTCTCATTCTACGAGGACTACTTTCGTGAGAACGTGCTTGGCGAAGATCTTCGGCTGACCTTACGTGTGCCCAACCCGACAGTCGAGACGACCGAGGCCAAGATCCTGCTAGAGACGCTGGAGAGCATTCCTCGCTCGCACGACGCGGCCAGGCTTTTCTACGACCGGGAGGTGTCGCCCATATTCGAGGTCATCCTGCCGATGACCACGTCCGCGAAGTGCATCGAGCGTGTCTACCGTTACTATCGAGATTTTATCGCCGGGCGCCAGAAGCTTCGCTTCAGCGACGATGACATCAGCATCGCCGAGTGGATCGGCGACTTTTCCCCCGATCACGTAGACGTCATTCCGCTCTTCGAGGACCTGCCCAGCATGCTTTCTGCCGCGGAGATAGTCGAGCAGTACCTTGGGAATAAGGAAATCGTCGATCAACGCGTGTTTCTCGCTCGCTCTGACACCGCGATGAACTACGGCTTCGTCTCGGCGGCTCTTTCCAACAAGATCGCGCTCTATCGGCTTCAGGAGCTCGCAAGTCGCATCGGAGTGCGCCTGCATCCGATTCTCGGCATGGGCTCGGCTCCCTTCCGAGGCGGACTTACTCCTCGGACCGCGCAGCGCATCGGAGAAGATTACCCGAGCGTGGTAACGTTCACCATTCAGTCGGCATTCAAGTTCGACTACCCGGTTGATGAGGTTAGAGCGGCCATCGAGCTTTTGAAGGCCCGAGAGATCGGACTGGCGCCGCCTGTCGACACTGAGCGCGCGATGCCCGTGATTGAGCGCTCGAGTGAGGCCTATCGCCTTAGGGTTGTCGAGCTCGCGGACACCATCAATGCCCTGGCTCGCTTCATGCCACAAAGGAGGGCGAGGAAGCTGCACGTGGGGCTCTTCGGCTATGCGCGCCAAGTAGAAGGACTTACTTTGCCGCGGGCTATAGGCTTTACTTGCGCGCTGCACTCTGCGGGCATGCCGCCGGAGCTGCTGGGCTTTGAGGCGCTGAGCAGCGATGATGTCAGCTACTTGCGCGAAGCGCTACCCTCTTTCGATGCGATGATCGCCGATGCGCTTGTCTACTGCGATCTCGACGGTCCCTATGCAAGCGATGGGTTGCGCTCGGCTGTGCACCGGCTTGGACATGATTGGGTACCGAACGAGGCGCATCTCGAGGTGGTGCGCGCGATTGCGGCTGCCAGGCAAGCCGGCCGAGAACAGCAGGTCACCGATCTCGTGGTGCAGGGGGCTCGCATACGCCGCTTCCTGGGCTGATCAAGCGACCCAGGCCGATCGATCAGGCGAGCCCCCCTTACCAACGCTTACTCCATGCAGGAAACTTCGCAGGCGTTGACTTCGGCCATCGTTATCTGACGAACCTCTATCGCCTGCTTGGGGCACATTACCGCACAAAGGCCACAGCCTTTGCATCTGGCGGCCACTACAAAGCTTTTCTTTCTGCTTGCAAGAAATCGGACGGCATTGGGCTCGGGGCACACCTGAGTGCACAGCCTGCAGCCGACACACTTGCTTTCATCAACGAAACCGGCTGAGTACATTCATCGACTCCTTCTCAGGTTAGGCGCCCGTGGCCGCGGCCACGGAGCTCATAGCGCGGTCGTACGACACCTTCAAGACTTTGCTGTTGCTATCAAGAAGCTTCTCGATCTTGTCGTACTGCTTTTTCACGGCGTCATCGAGTGCAGCCGTGGTTCCGGAAGCGACAAACTTGGCCTTGCCGCCGAAGCGCTGGCGCAGGGAGGTTTCGACTGAGTCGTAGCTCACGAGGCCGGTCACTCCCAGAAGAGCGCCGAGCATCGCAACGTTTGTGGCAAGTTCCGTGCCCGCGATCTCGCGAGCTGTATCGGTCGCAGGGAAGAAGTGAACAGAAACATTGAGCTCGGCGAGGCGATGGTTCTCGTCATCGGTAAAACTCAGCTCGGAGGCAGAGTTGACCACGATGACGCCATCCCTTTTGATTCCGGAGAAAAAGGGCATGGTGTACGACTTGCCCTGCAGGATTACGTCGGGGTGGAAGACCATGATGATGTCGGGATAGAGGATCTCGCCTGAGTCGAAGATGCTCTCATCGGAGATCCGTACGTAGCTCTCGGCCGGCGCAAGTCTTTTCTCGGCGCCGAAGAAGGGGTTGACGATGACGTTCTTGCCGTCAAGCACCGCGGCGCTCCCAAGGATGCTGGCGGCGGTCACGACTCCTTGTCCGCCAAGACCGGACATTCTGACGTATTTCCTTGTCACGAGGTCACCTCCGCGGAATCAGTGACTTTCAGGTACTCTTCGGCTTCCTTGGAGATATGCTCGCGGAATGCGTAGTCGGTCTTGAGGCGTTCCTTGGCGAAGTTCAGACCCTCGGAAGGCTTGATCTTCATGTTTGTCGGGCAAGGGGTGTGTATTTGCACGTAGGTCGGACCGACCTCCCGGGCGATGCGCACCGCTTTTTCGAAGCACTTGCCAATCTGCCTGGGCTTTGCTGTCGAGACCAGTGCCACATACGCGCAATCGGAGGCGACCGCCAGATCAAACATGTTGACCTTGTTGAATTTCTTGCCGGTCGGGGCCATGTTGAGAACCGCACCCGGCAAGCTCATGCCGCTTTCCTGGCCGCCGGTATTCGCGTAAAGCTCGTTGTCGAACATGACGGTCGTGATGTTCTCGCCGCGGAACCATGAGTGCAGCGTCATATCGAGTCCGATGTCGGCAGTCGCGCCGTCTCCGGCCATGACGATGACATCCTTGACCTTGTCAGGGAACCTCAGGGTCAGAGCGCGCTTCAGTCCGGTTGCCACGGCGTTCTGGTTGCCGAAAAGCGAGTGAACGTTGTGAAGCGCAAGCTGCGTGTATGCCAAGCTGTTACATCCGGTGGAACCAACGATGATCGTGTCCTCCGGATTGGGGAGCGAAGCGATGACAAGACGCAGCGCCAATGCGAGGTTGCAGCCTGCGCACAGCGGGTGCTCCTCGATAAGCTCCTTGAAGCTGCCGAGGTCACCGACGCCTTTCGGGTTTCCGAACGGACCGTTCTCAACGAGGTCCTTGTACTCCGCAGGCATCACATCTTCGAAGTGTGGATTGATTTTAGTGATCTCAAGGGACATTTAGTGCCTCCAATTATACCTGTCTGCCGGGAACTCGAGTTAGACGCCCACCAGGCTTCTGTCTTTTACAACCTGTACTATGACTTGCGGCGGCATGGTCATACCACCATAAACCCGTGGGCCTAAAACGATCCTGTCGTTGTCGGGAATCACGGAAGCGACCTCGCGGGCAAGCCATCCTACCCGGTTGAACTCTGGAATCACGATCGTCTCGGCGTTGGCAAGCGCGGCGCGGATCTCTTCGGCAGGGAAGGGGCGGAGACACTTGACCTTGATGAGGCCCGCTTCGATGCCTTCTTCTTTCAGGAGAGTGATTGCCTCACGCGACTGCGCGACAGCAGTACCGCAAGCGACTATCTGGATCTTTGCGTCCGGGTTCTCCTGATCGATCAAGCCGCCGAGGTACTTGTTGATGTGCTTCTTCGCGCGAGTTGCGGCGGCCATAGTCTCCTGCTGCCAGCTTGCGTGCGCCGCGTAGCTGATGAAGTTACTCTTCATCACGAACGGATCGCGCATCAGGCGAAATGGCGGGGTCTCCATGTCGATGTGAGGAACGGGGGACAGGCCCGGATTGTACCCCTTGAGCTTCACGTCCTCCTTTACCACGCTGACCTTCTGGCTGGTGTGGGTGACGAAAAAGCCGTCGACAAAAACGCCGATAGGGATGTGTACGGTGGTCTGCTCGGCGACTTCAAAGCTAAAGAGCAGGTAATCGTAGAGCTCCTGGGCGTTTTCGGCATGGAGCATGATCATGCCGGTGTCGAGCAGAAACGCCATCTCGATAGTGTCTGGCTGTATCGTCAAAGGCGCGTTGATGCCTCTGGTCATGAAAGCCATGACTACCGGCAACCGTGAGCCGACCCACGTCGGGAAGTTCTCGAATGCCCTAAGGGTTCCTGGACCGCATGTCGCGGTGAAAGTTCTCACGCCGGCCATCGCGGCGCCTGCCACCTGCGACATGACCGCGAATTCGTTTTCGCCCCGGAAGTACTCCTTGACGTAGCCTTCCGCGTACAAGTCGCCTACCAGGTGCATGCTTTCGCTTTGTGGAGTGATCGGATACGAGATCGCGAGGTCGATGTTGGCTCGGCGCACAGCCTCGCGCACAGCCTCGCTTCCGGTGATAAAGCGCTCCTCACGCTCGGCCTCGAAGAGCATGTAAGAGGCGGAGACTTCCTTGAGTTCTGGCTTTGGTCGTGTCATCTGGCTACTCTCCTCCCTGGCTTTTTAGCTCTCTAACGGCAGAGAGTACCATTTTCAGTGCGTCGTTGTTGGCGTCACGCAAGGAGGCGTTGGCTTCCTCGTGCCCGTCCTCGGCGCAAAGAGCCATCGTGAAACAGTCAGTGCCGCCACGAATGATCTTTAGGGCGAGGTTCGCCTGGTGACAGTGAACTCCGATGAAGACCCCGACATCGATCTTGTTGTGCCAGATCGTGAGGTTGGGGTGGTTCGGATTGATCTCGACCTCCGGATTGATCATCGGATATTTCGGCCGGTAGTCGGGCATCGGGATAACCTTGGCGTTTACCTCGGCAGCGATCTCCCGGATGAGTCGCCCGCGCTCAAGCGCGTACTCGGTGGTCTTCCAGAGCAACAGTGGCCCCGGGAAGAATGTGGGGTTTTTCGCCGAGACGAGCTTGCTCGCCATCAGCCGGACCGCCACTTCGACTGGAACACATTCGCCCTCTACGATCGCCTCGCCCACCTCGGGCATTCGCACCCCGTGCAGAACTGCAGCGGGCGGCAAGTAGCCCTCGGGACCAGGCAGCACCTTATATGCTTCCATGCACTTACCTCCTTGAGTGGTTGACCAAGTACAATAACCGGCAAAGTCCTAACACTCAAGAAAAAGTTTTTAGCGGGCTTGTTTCGCCTGCTCTAAACCGGTCTCGCAGCGATTACCCCAGCCGGCCAGAAACTCCTCGTTCTTTAGTACACAGACTATCTCGCAGTTGTTGGGGCAGCGGTCGCACTCCACGCCTGTGGTCTTGAAAGACATTGAACGTATCGAAAAGTCGAAAGGTTCCTCCAGGCCAGAGGCTTTCGCTAGCAATGCTATCCCCAGTGCGCCCATTAGATGGCCGCAGTCATCGACAAATACATCGTGACCAGTGGCATCGCGAAATGCCTGAACCACACCGACGTTCTTGCTCACTCCGCCCTGAAACACAATCGGCGGCTCGATTTTCTTTCCTTTGCCCACGTTGTTGAGGTAGTTACTGACGATTGCGTTACAAAGGCCAGCCACAATATCTTCGGTCGCGTAGCCCATTTGAGCCTTATGAACCAGGTCGGATTCCGCGAACACGGTGCACCGGCCGGCGATCTTTGTGGGACGCTGGCTTCGCAGCGCGTAATCACCAAACTGCTCTACAGGGATACCAAGCCTCTTGGCCTGCGAGGACAGGAACGACCCGGTTCCAGCGGCGCACAGCGTGTTCATCGCGTAGTCTACGGGTACCGCATCGCGCAAAATAATGATCTTGCTGTCTTGTCCGCCGATCTCGAAGATGGTGCGAACATCAGGGTGCAAGGAGAGTGTGCCCATCGCATGCGCCGTGATTTCGTTCTTTACCGCCTGCGCGCCGAGGATAGCCCCGATCAGCTCTCGTGCCGAGCCGGTTGTTCCGACCGCCATGACCTCACACTTCGGATCGGGCAGGCCCTCCTCCAGCTCTTCGAGCAGTCGTTTGACCGCTCCGATGGGATTGCCCTCCGTCCACAGATACGCGCTGGCAAGAATCGAGCCGTCCTCCGAGATGACGACTCCTTTGGTAGAAATTGAACCGATGTCGATGCCAAGGTAGCCTTTAGACACGCGCTGCCCCTTTCTTGCGCATTTCCAACATGTCACAAAATGCCTCAATACGAGTTTTCACGCCAGTTTCCGCTGTCTGCGAATCGTAGCTGATGAACAAAATCGGGAAGGTGTGCTCTCGCGACAGCTTCTGCATGGGTGCCATCGCGCTTACCTCGGGCATGCAGCCGAAAGGCTTGAGATGGATCACTCCGTCAAACCCTTGCTTCATGTAGTTGTATGACGCGGATACCGATTCTGTTCCGTGTGCGCCCATGTGATACCGCACCCAGTCACCGGAGTGAGCTATCAGCTCGTCCACGTGCCGGAAACCCTTGATGGAGTGACTGATCATCTCTGTGATCGTCATGGGCTGGTGGACCTCAATGCCTCTTAGCGATAGCTGACGAGCGATGTCGTAGTTCGAAAACGGCTCGAGCACAAGGTATATCTCTCCGACCACCGCGACGCGCAAGGGGTGCTCGGGGCGGTCGAGTTCGACTGCGGCCAGTTCGCTCTTTGCCTGCTGCCGTATCACGTCGACTTCACGCGTGGTCTTTGCGTCCACGAGCAACCTGAGGGTTTTTACCTCTATCTGCTCCAGCTCTCCCGGGTTTACCTGAAAGCCGCCGTTTTTGCGAATGTAGTCCTGCACTTCATCGATCGCAAGTCCGAGTCTGGCCGCATAGACAAATGCGTTTTTGACTTCGCGCAAAGAGAGGTTCGCTCCGAGTTTGTCTCGGAAGCCTTTGATAAAATCGATCGGGTTGCGTCCGGCGTCAAGCCTGATGAACTGCACGTCGTACCCGAGGTCCTTCAATATCGCCGCTTGGACTTCTGCGTAGTAGCCGAAGCGGCAACCACCGACCGCCTGGATTATGGTGTTCGCGCCAAGCTCTATGGACTCGATGAAGTTGCCGAGGTTGTACTTGAACGGGACGCACACGAACTCAGGGCTGTGGCGGGTGCCCAGCTCAAGCGTGCGCGTGGTCATTTTCGGCGGCACGACAACGTCACAACCCATCCGCTCGGCCAGTCCCTTGAATCCGATCCAGTACTCACCCA